>NZ_JBFUJP010000006.1:0-116076 GCF_056401315.1 Rhodococcus sp. P4_F5
GGACAATGGTGGACGGGGTTTCCGACGTCGGAGCAGGCGACCGTGATGACCAGGAAGGCACCGGTGGATCGCGCCGCCATTGCCGCGGGCTTCGAGCGGGAGCGGGTATCGCTGCACAAGCTCGTCGAGGGCGCGGGCGCCGATGACCTCGACCGACCCTCGGCGGGAACTCGGTGGACCAACGAGCAGCTGCTGTTTCACATGGTGTTCGGCTACATGGTCGTCCGTCGGCTGCTCGTCGTGATCTGGGTGTTCTCGCGACTACCCGAGAGCGTGAGTCGACTCTTCGCGTGGGCGCTCAACGCTGCAACGCCGGTGTTCGACAAGGTCAACTACCGGGGATCGTGCTTGGCGGCACGGGTGTTCGATCGTCAGCGGATGGGGCGGCAATGCGATCGAGTCATCGCCTCGCTCGAGCATCGCCTCTGGAACGAGTCCGAGGCCGACCTCCGTCGCGGCATGCACTTCCCGACCCGATGGGATCCGTTCTTCTCCGACTACATGACCCTCGAGCAGTTGTACCGGTACCCGGGAGAGCATTTTGACTTCCATCGGCGCCAACTCACGCTCGGATGAGCGCTGCGGGCCCATCTCCGCCGCCCGTCGCCGGACCCTTCCCAGGCGATCGCGTTGACCAAGGGCACGCAAGACAAGGACGTGCGAGTTCTCTTGCGGCGAGTCCACACGAACCACGATGCCGCTCAGGTGAACGTGCGTTCCCCGCACCCAACTGATTCCGTTGCCCTCGACGACCACATCCCTCCTGTTCGTTTTCGACACCTCGGAGCGTCCACCCGAGAGCGGTCAGCGCGTTCTGGTGACAGGAGTTCGGTTGCCGACTACTTCGATATCTGTCAATATCGACGCATGCCGAATCAGGAGTCATTGGAGGCCGGTGCGTGTTGTTCGCCGCTGGTGCGTGAACCGCTGACCGAGGACTGGGCCGGCGACCTGGCCCGGATGTTCAAGGCGCTCGGCGACCCGGTGCGTCTGCGGCTGCTGAGCCTGGTGGCAAGCCACGCCGGCGGCGAGGCCTGCGTCTGCGACATCTCCGAGTCCTTCGACCTGTCACAGCCGACCATCTCCCATCACCTCAAGGTGCTGCGCGAGGCCGGGCTGCTCGCCTGCGAGCGCCGCGGAACCTGGGTCTACTACTGGGTGATCCCCTCTGCGCTGCAGCAGCTCTCGGCGGTGCTGCTCACCGAGAGCACACCCGCCGTCCCGTCCGAAGCGTGCGTGGAGGCAACGGCGTGATCGAGACGACCACCACCGAACACCCCGCCGTTGTCGGCAAGCTCTCGACCCTCGACCGCTACCTGCCCGTCTGGATCGGCGCCGCGATGGTCGCCGGCCTGCTGCTCGGCCGCTGGATTCCCGGCCTGAACACCGCGATCGAGAAGGTGCAGATCGACGGCATCTCGCTGCCGATCGCCCTCGGGCTGCTGGTCATGATGTACCCGGTGCTGGCGAAGGTCCGCTACGACCGCCTCGACACCGTCACCGGCGACCGCAAGCTCCTGATCAGCTCCCTGGTCCTGAACTGGGTGCTCGGTCCTGCGCTGATGTTCGCCCTCGCCTGGATCTTCCTGCCCGATCTGCCCGAGTACCGGGCCGGGCTGATCATCGTCGGCCTGGCCCGCTGCATCGCAATGGTGATCATCTGGAACGACCTCGCGTGCGGCGACCGCGAGGCCGCGGCCGTACTGGTGGCCATCAACTCCGTCTTCCAGGTGATCATGTTCGCCGTCCTCGGCTGGTTCTACCTCTCTGTCCTGCCGGGCTGGCTCGGCCTGGAGCAGACCACGATCGACACCTCGCCGTGGCAGATCGCGAAGTCGGTGCTGATCTTCCTCGGCATCCCGCTGCTCGCCGGATTCCTCACCCGCCGCTACGGCGAGAAGGCCAGGGGCCGCGAGTGGTACGAGTCCAAGTTCCTGCCGAAGATCGGCCCGTGGGCGCTGTACGGGCTGCTGTTCACGATCGTCGTGCTCTTCTCGCTGCAGGGTGACCAGATCACCTCCGAGCCCCTCGACGTCGTCCGCATCGCGATCCCGCTGCTGGTGTACTTCGCAGTGATGTGGGGCGGCGGCTACGCGCTCGGCGCCGCGCTGGGACTCGGCTACGAACGCACCACCACCCTCGCGTTCACCGCGGCCGGAAACAACTTCGAGCTCGCCATCGCCGTCGCCATCGCCACCTACGGCGCCGCGTCCGGACAGGCACTCGCCGGGGTCGTCGGCCCGCTCATCGAGGTCCCGGTCCTGGTCGGCCTCGTCTACGTCTCCCTGGCCCTGCGTAAGCGCTTCACCAGCGCACCCGTACCCGCCTGACCGACTTTCCTCTCCCCGAAAGGACCGTTCATGTCCACGACCCCGAGCGTGTTGTTCGTCTGCGTCCACAACGCCGGCCGCTCCCAGATGGCCGCCGGGTTCCTCGCCCACCTCGCCGGAGATTCGATCGAGGTCCGCTCCGCCGGCAGCGCACCCGCGGAAGCGATCAACTCCGCAGCTGTGGAGGCGATGGCCGAGGTCGGCATCGACATCTCCGCACAGTCACCGAAGATCCTCACCCCCGACGCCGTCGAGTCCTCCACCGTGGTCATCACCATGGGCTGCGGCGACGCCTGCCCCGTCTTCCCCGGAGTCAGCTACCGCGACTGGGCCCTCGAAGATCCCGCAGGCAAGGGCGTCGAGGCGGTCCGCCCGATCCGCGACGAGATCCGCTCCCGCGTCGAGGCCCTGATCGCCGAACTCGTCCCCGCCACCGCCTGACCCGAGGAACCCTTCGATGACCCGCCCCTCCGTTCTGTTCGTGTGCGTCAAGAACGGCGGCAAGTCGCAGATGGCTGCGGGCCTGATGCGTAAGGCCGCCGGTAACGGCGTCGAGGTGTACTCGGCCGGAACGAAACCCGGCACGGCAGTCAATGCCCTCTCCGCCGAATCCCTGCTCGAGGTAGGCGTCGACACCTCTTGACAACCACTCTTCGTAAGCGAAGACTTACCGTTCGTAGACACTTACCAAGCTGGAGACGAATGGGGCGCGCTCGCCGATCGAACGAGACGCACGATTCTCGAGCGCCTAGCCGAGGGACCGTGCGCGGTCGGTGAACTCGCCCGCGAGCTGCCGATCAGCAGACCGGCGGTCTCGCAACACCTGAAGGTGCTCAAGGACGCCGGTCTGGTCCGCGACCGGGCCGTCGGCACACGCCGCATCTACCACCTCGACCCGGCCGGCATCAGCGTGCTGCGCACGCAGCTCGACCGGTTCTGGGCACAGGCCCTGACCGCCTACAAGGACGCGGTCGAACAACCCGCAGGAGTGGTCATGACACAGACACACGCCGAACCGGTGCAACAGCAGATCGTGGTGAACGCAGGACTCGAGCACGCGTTCACGCTGTTCGTCGAGCGATTCGATGCGATCAAGCCGCGTGAGCACAACATCATGGCGGTCCCGATCGCCGAGACCGTGTTCGAACCGAGGGCGGGCGGCCACATTTACGACCGCGGTGTGGACGGCAGCGAATGCCGGTGGGCGCGGGTGCTCGCCTACGAGCCGCCGAACCGGGTGGTGTTCAGTTGGGACATCAACGGGCACTGGCAGATCGAGACCGACCCGGACAAGACCAGCGAGGTGGAGGTGCGGTTCATCGCCGAATCCGACGATCGCACCCGAGTCGAGCTCGAGCACCGCAACCTGGAGCGTCACGGCGAGGGCTGGGAAGCCGTCCGCGACGGCGTCGGGCACGACTCCGGGTGGCCGCTCTACCTGCAGCGTTACAGCGACGCCGTCGAAAGCGATCAGCACTGACAGCGCCGATCACAACCAGCATCGACGTCGACGCTCGACCTGAGCAGGTGTTCGCCTACGTCACCGGCCCGCCCCTCTTCGTCGAGGACGATGCCACGCAACCTGGCCACGCTCAAACAGCGCCCGGAAGCACTACCGGCACAGCCGAACCAGGCGGCACACATCCTCGCCGGATGGGCTCAACCCTTCGGCGCACGCTCCTTGCTCGCACTGACGGGCCGGGGGTGGGTTTCGTACATGCGGGCCGCGACGGCCAGCGCGGCGGCGGCACTGACGGCGGCGGCCGCCCATACGGCGGCATGCAGTCCCATCAGGTCGGCGACGATTCCGCCGAGGATCGCACCGACGGCGTATCCACTGTCGCGCCAGACCCGGTAGATCCCGACGGCGCGGCCGCGCCAGGCCGGGTGGGCGACATCGCCGATCACGGCGAGCAGGGTGGGGTAGACCATGGCGGTCCCGGCCCCGAGTAGCACCGTGCCGGCTGCCCATCCGAGGAAGCCGTCGGAGGCGGCAATCAGCGCCAAAGCTGCCGCCTGCAGCCACATTCCGGCGGTGATCAGGTGTTTGCGGCCGATGCGGTCCGACAGCGCGCCGGTAACCAGTTGTCCGGCACCCCACACCCCGGGATAGAGGGCGAAGAGCGCACCGATCTGTCCGGCGTCGAGATCGGCGGTGGCGAACAGCAGGGGGAACAGGCCCCAGGAGAGCCCGAAGTTGAGGTTGTTGACCAGTCCGGCCTGGCTCGCCGAGGACAGGGCGGGCTCGGTGAAACTGGTTGCGGTGGCGATCTGGCGGTCGGTCAGGTCCGCATGCAGGTGATCGTGCGCACCGTCCGCGCGAGGGATGTGCTGCGCGGCTTCCAGGTGCGCGTAGTCGCGGGTCTCGTGGATGAACACCCCGGACAGCAACAGGGCGAGTGCGGTGTAGGCGAGTCCGAGCAGGAACGGGGCCGGCCTCAGCCCGTACTGCTCGGCCAGGTAGCCGGCCAGCAGCGAGCTGACGGCGACGGCGCCGTAGCCGGCGGCCTCGTTCAGGCCCATCGCCAGGCCGCGGCGACTGGGGCCGACAAGGTCGATCTTCATCACCACGGTGGTAGACCAGGTCAGGCCCTGGTTGATGCCCAACAGCACGTTGGCGGCGACGACCCACCACCAGTTCGGGGCGGCGATGAGCATCAACGGGACGGGGATGGCGAACAGCCAGCCCACCAGTAGCACCGGCTTGCGGCCGTAGCGGTCCGAGAAGGTCCCGGCGAAGTAGTTGGCGGCGGCCTTGGTGATTCCGAACGCGGCCACATAGGTGAAGATGAACGTGTAACCGGTGAGTGCGAATTCGTCCGCAGCGAGCAGTGGCAGCACGGTCTGCTGTTGGCCGACCATGCCACCGACGAGGGCATTGACGGCGACGAGCAGGCTGAACTGGGCAAGGTTGGAGCCCAGTCCGAGCCGGATCGGGCGGCGCGCAGTGGTGCTCATGCGCCGGTCTCGAGGGCGCGGCCGGTGGCGGCGGCCCAGTCGCCGGGGCCACCCTCGAGCACCGTGAGGTTCCGATGCCCGGCGCGTTCGAGCAGGCTGGCGGCGCCCATCGCGCGTTCGCCGTGCCCGCACATCACCACGGTGGGCTCGCGGGGCAGGTCGTCGACCTGGCCTGGGAGGGCGCCGAGTTCGATGTGGACGGCGCCGGGCAGGTGCCCGGCCAGGTACTCGGGGCGTTGACGGATGTCGAGGACCCGAACGTTGTCGACCGCGTCGGGGCCGGTCAGCGACGTGGCGGCCACCTCGAGTTCGGCGGATGTCCAGGCGGCGAGGCCGCCATCGAGTTCACCGATCAGGTTGTCGTACCCGATTTTCAGCGCCTGCCACACGATCTCGTCCACATCCTGATCGGCGTCGCGGACGATGATCAGGGGCCGGTCCGGCGGGGCGAGCCAGCCCAGCCAGCTGGCGAAGACCGGCCGCAGCGGGATCGACACCGCGCCCAGGATGTGGGCGGCGGCGAAATGAGCCAGCGGGCGCACGTCGATCAGGACGGCACCCTCGGCCAACTGGGCCCGGACGGTGTCGACGGTCAACGCCGGGAGCACCGGATCGTCGTCGACTAGCGGGGGGCCGATCCGATTGACCTCTCCGAGTCGGCGGAAGTACGGCGGATAGCTGCCCAGCGAGCCCAGCAGCTGGTCGACGAACGCGTCTTCGTCCCGGGCGGCGAGCAGTGGGTTGGTGGCGCGCTCGCGGGCGATGGTGCTGGTGCGCTCGGCACCGGGCGGGGCCGAGCAGAACGAGCCCGCCCCGTGCGTCGGCCAGACCGCCACCTGACCGGGCAACGCGGCGAGGCGTCGCAGGGAGGCGTACTGGGCGCGGGTAAGGGCCTCGGTGCGCTCGGGGGCGATCAGGTCGGTACGCGCGGCGGAGCCGACCAGCAGCGAGCCGCCAGTGAACACCCCGATCTCCTTCTCGCCGTCGAGCAGCAGGAAGCACAGATGTTCGTGGGTGTGCCCGGGCGTCATCAGCGCCCGCAGCCGCAGCCCACCGAGGTCCACCTCGTCGCCGTCGCGGAGCCCGGTGTGGGGAAACTCCCGGTCCCCGGCGGCCGAGGCCAGTACCCGCGTCCCACCGGTGGCGCCGAGTTGGTGGGCGCCGGAAAGGAAGTCAGCGTGCAGGTGGGTGTCGGCGGCGAACGCGACTGTCAACCCGCGGCGGGCGGCCGCGGCATGCACCGCCCGCAGGTCCCGGCTGACGTCGACCACCAACGCCCGCCCGTCTCCCAGATCCACCAGATACGCGGAGTTGCCGAGCCCCTCGTCGACGAGCGGCACCAGATCGATCCCGGCCATGGCCTTCTCCCTGCCTCGACTCCAAGGGCATCCCGCGCGGAACACCCGCCATGTTCTACACTATTCCAAAGATGATTGGAGAATGCTATGGGTGATCGGATCGCGAAGACGGAACTGTTCGACCAGTTCGCCCGGGTCGGCAAGGCCTTGAGCAGCGGCAAGCGGCTCGAACTGCTCGATCTGCTCGCCCAGGGCGAACGCACCGTCGACGCCCTCGCCCGCGCCTGCGAGCTGGGACTGACGACCGTGTCCGCGCATCTGCAGACCCTCAAGCAGGCCAACCTGGTCACCACCCGCCGCGAGGGCACCAAGGTGTTCTACCGGCTCGCCGGTGCGGACGTCGCGCAGCTGTTCGCACTCGTCCGCACCGTCGCCAACGACCACCTTCCCGACGTCGAGGCCGCTCGCGCCGCGTATCTCGGTCCGGCCGACACCGAACACGTCAGCAAGGACGAGCTGCTCGAGCGGGCCCGGGCCGGCACGGTGACGGTGCTCGACGTGCGCCCACGGGAGGAATACGAGGCTGGGCACATCCCTGGGGCGGTGTCGATTCCGATGGACGAGTTGGCCGACCACCTGGCCGAGCTGCCCGAGGATCAGGAGATCGTCGCCTACTGCCGCGGCGCCTACTGCGTGCTTGCACACGACGCGGTCCGGCTGCTGACCGACCACGGCCGGCAGGCATCGCGCCTGGCCGACGGCATGCTCGAGTGGCGACTGGCGGCCCTGCCGGTCGACTCCCGGACCTGACCGAACACCCCGCGTCACCGCAGTCCCCTGCCCCTGCCGAGTCTGTGCGGGCCCACCCCCGAACCTCCGAGGTGATCGATGAGTTCGCAGCAGATCCCGCAGCAGCGCCGCACGCTGGCGGTCCTGGTCGCCGCCCAGGTGCTCAGCGGCGCCGGGCTGGCCGCCGGCATCACGGTCGGGGCACTGCTGGCGCAGGACATGCTCGAGACCACCAGCCTCGCCGGGCTGCCCAGCGCCATGTTCACCATCGGCTCCGCCGCAGCCGCGGTCACCGTCGGACGCATCTCCCAACGCCTCGGCCGCCGGACGGGACTGGCCCTCGGTTACGCGGCCGGTTCCCTCGGCAGCCTCGGCGTGGTGGCGGCCGCCGTCCTCGACAACGTCGCCCTGCTGTTCGTCGCCCTGTTCGTCTACGGCGCGGGCACCGCGACCAACCTGCAAGCCCGCTATGCCGGAGCGGATCTGGCGAGCGTGCACCACCGAGGCCGGGCGGTGAGCACGGTTCTGGTGGCCACCACCGTCGGTGCAGTCGTCGGCCCGAACCTGGTGACCGAGATGGGCGATCTGGCCACCCGGTGGGGCATCCCGGCGTTGTCCGGGCCGTTCGTGCTCTCCGCCGCCGCCTACGCCCTCGCAGCGCTCGTGCTCTGGGTGCTGCTGCGACCGGACCCGCTCCTGCTGGCGCGGACCCTGGCCGCCGCCGACACCCCCGCCCCGGCCACCGGCGAGACCGCCCCGGCGGCAGCGCGGACCTGGTCCCCGGCCGTGGTTCTCGGGGCCACCGTGATGGTGGTGACCCAGCTGGTGATGGTCGCGATCATGACGATGACCCCGATCCACATGCAGCACCACGGTCACAGCATCGGCGCTGCCGGGATGGTCATCGCCGTCCACGTCGGCGCCATGTACCTACCGTCCCCGGTGTCCGGGCTGCTCGTCGACCGCTTCGGACCCCGGCCGGTCGCCGGCGCCTCGGCGCTCACCCTGCTCGCCGCCGGCGTCACCGCAGCCACGGTGCCCGCGTCGTCGGTGGCCGGCCTTGCTCTTGCCCTCGGCCTGCTCGGCCTCGGCTGGAACCTCGGTCTGGTCAGCGGCACCACGATCATCACCGACGAAGTCCCACTGTCCACCCGGGCCCGCACCCAGGGCACGGTCGATCTGTGCATCGCCGTCGCCGGGGCCGGCGGCGGCCTGACCTCCGGGATGATCGTCGCGGCCACCGACTACACCGTCCTCGCCGTCACCGGCGGGGTGATCGCGCTGAGCATCGTGCCCGCCCTGGCCCTGTCGGCCAGAGTGAAGACGAAGACCGGATCAGCACCAGCACCGGCGAACGAAACGGTCACCGACGGCGCGCCACGGTAGTCGGCGCGCGCAAGCTTCGGGTGGCCGCATGCCCATCGAGGCGATCGTGGCCGGCAACGCGAGGGCCTCGAGAGGCTCGGCGCCGCCGGGGGCGGCGTCCGGGTCGGCGATCCACTGGGCATAAGCCGCGATCTGGACAGTCGTCAGCCCGGTCTCGACCTCGTGTCGCGACCCGCGCCACCCGGCCGATCGGGTTCCCGAGCCGAACTCATCGCGGCACGCCGGCGACCAGGACACCGACCCACAGTGCGCAAGACAGGACAGCCGCGGAAACGACGGCGACCGCCCGCGGACTCGCCCTGACGCCGTCGCCCATCCGGCGCGCCTTCACCAGGCTGACGACCACGACGATCACGCTCGCGCAGGCGGCGAAGGCGAACGGCAAGGCCGCGAGGCCCCAGTCACGGCCGGCCGCCCCGCGCACGACAACCACCGCCGTGACGGCGGTGGCGGACAACGCGGTTCGGCGCCAGGCGAGTGAGGTTCGTTCCGCCTGCAGGCCAACGTCTCTCGATGTTTGCCCACTCACGAGAACACAACCGCCGCCCCCGCCAACGCCGCGACGGCGAACGTCCCGGCGGCCAGGACGCGGATGAGGCCGAAATTCGGCAGAGGCGCGTCGCGGCGCATCGCCTTCTGGACCTTCCGCCAGTGCGAGAACGCACCGCCCGCAAGAGCGATGGAGAGGCCGATGCAGCTCAGGGCGAGGGCGATGCGCGCGCCCTCATTTTGGAACGCGACGGCGAGCTGATCGACGGCCACGCCGCCGGCGAGCAGCCCCAGCGAGGTGCGTATCCACGCCAGAAACGTGCGTTCGTTGGCAAGCGTGAATCGGTAGTCGGGTTCGCGTTCCTCGGTACGCACTTCATCCGGCGACACCGTGACCTCCTTCTCTCCACTCCCCCGACAAGGACCCCTACCTGGGCCTTCACCAGGTACCAGGAATCTCTCCCGGCCGGTCCGCGGAGGCGGACAAGGGGGTTGACAATGATGTTTTCAACTCTGAGTATGGCATTTGCACTCGGGGTTTCCGAGTGAGAGACATCACAGAAGCATGGAGGAGGAAGCATGACGGAACGCGTGGAGTCGGTTCGCTCGGGCGCCCTGTTCGATCAGGTGGGCGAGGCATGGCGTCAGTTCGGGCGCACCATCGTCTTCGACGACCCGAATACCGATACGCCCCTGCTGCGGGCGGAGGGCCTTCGCTTCGCCACTCGCTACCTGGCGGCGGGCGCCCTCCTGAGCATGGAACTGGCCGATCCCAGCTATCCGGAGTTCGGCCGCTGGGCCGATACCACCTGCAGCTGGGGCATCGACAACCCCGACGTGATCTACACCCTCGCCGCGGTCAGCGGTGACCGCACCTACCGGATCCACGGCGACCGGGGAACGGCCCACTACTTCGACATCCAGGTCCACTCGCCGCACTTCTGCGAGGCACCCGACTACCGGATCAACTCGAACATCGACAGTCGCACCCTGACGGCCGGAAGTGACGGGGCGTTCGAGTTGCTCCTCGGCCCCGAGCGTCCGGCGGGCTACACCGGAAACTGGTTGACGATCGACGCCGAGGCGGGCTCGCTGTGCGTTCGACAGGTGTTCAGCGACTGGGCGACCGAGCGCCCGGCCAACCTCGTGATCGAGTGCGTGGACGCCGTCTACCCGCCGCCCGCACCGCTGTCGGAGGCCGATGTCGAGGCGCGTGCCCAGCGCCTCGTCCGCTGGCTGGACAAGGCCGGGGCGTACTGGGACCACATGTGCAAGCTGTCCCTGAATGCTCCCGCGAATTCCCTGACGTTCACCCCGCTGAGTGACAGCGCGTGGGGTGGCTTCCAGAACCAGGCCTACGGCATGGGCAGTTTCCAGTGCGCGCCGGACGAAGCCGTGATCCTGGAGTTCGAGCCGCCGAAGTGCCACTACTGGAGCTTCGGTACCGGGAACTGGTACTGGGAGACCGTCAACTGGTTCTCTCGCCAGTCCTCCCTCAATCACACCCAGGCCAGGCTCGACGAGGACGGCGTCTTCCGCGCGGTCATCTCCCACCAGGACCCGGGTGTACCGAACTGGCTGGACACCGGCGGGCACACCCACGGCACCATCAACGGCCGCCTGCTGCTGACCGACAGCGTGCCGAATCCGACCATGCGGCTCGTGCCCCTGGCGGACGTGCGCAAGTACCTGCCCTCGGAAACGCCGACCGTGACCCCTGCCGAGCGCACGGAGCAGATTCGGCTCCGCCGCCGGTCCGCACATCTACGCAACAGTCACTAGTACCGACTGCCTCCGGGATCCCCCCACCACCGAAGAACTGCGCGAACCTACACGCCCCTGACAGATCGGGTTATCGGGTCCGCTTTACTGGATCGAGATCGACATGACTGAGACCACGACCAACAGACCTCCCCCACAACCCGGTGACGATCCGCCGATCAGTCGGCGGCAGCGCTGGCGATACGGTGCGGCGCTTGCGCTCATCGTGCTCATCTCTGAGCTGACGCCGATGGAAATCACCCTGGTGTATCCGGCAATTCCACACATGACACAGGATTTCCGCACCCTGCATCTCGGCTGGGTCCTGACGATTGTGAGCTTGGTCGCCGTTGTCAGCCTGCCGCTGGTCGGCAAACTCGCCGACACCTACGGCAAGAAGCGGGTGCTGTTGATCCTGGCCACGCTCTTCTCCGTCGGCTCCCTGGTCTGCGCGACCGCGGACTCGTTCCCGATGCTGCTGGCCGGCCGGGCGCTCCAGGGAACCGCGGGCGGAATGGTCGCGGTGGCCTATGCGCTCGTCCGCGACACCTTCCCGCGTCGCTGGGTCCCGGTCGCACTCGGCACCGTGGCCGCCGGAATCGGCGTCAGCTCGCTCGCGTCGCCGTTCGTCGCCGGCTGGTTCATCGACAACCACGGCTGGCAGTCGTTGTTCTGGTTCATGCTGGGCTACGCCGTGCTGTTGATCCCGGTGGTGGCGGTGCTCGTGCCCGAGTCCTCACTGCGACAGCATCAGCGCCTGGACCTACTCGGAGTCGCACTGCTCGGCTCAGGGGTCGGGCTGGCCCTGGTCGGAATCAGCCAGGGACCCAAATGGGGATGGGTCAGCAGCGGGACGCTCGGGACCCTGATCGGCGCCGCCGGGCTGCTCATCGCGTTCGTCGCCTGGGAGCTACGCGTCACGTCGCCCGCCATCGACCTCCGACTGCTGGCCGGCGGTGCGCTGCGTTCCACCCTGGTGGCGTACCTGTTCATCGGGTTCATGATCGCCGGATACGGGCTCCTCATGCCACAGATGCTGCAGACCCCGGCCCAGGTCGGGATCACGTACGGCGTGGGGCTGACGGCGACAGCGCTCGCGTTGTGGACCTTTCCCACCGGCTTGCTCACCATGGTCTGCGGACCCCTCGGCGGCGCCGTCGCGCGCCGGAGAGGCGCCCGGCTGACCCTCATCGGTGCCGTCTGCGCGATGATCACCGGCCTGGTAGCCGCCGCGGCGCTGCCCGAACATCGTTGGCAGATCATGGCGATCTCCGCGGTCTTCGGCATCGGAATGGGGCTGTACTACGCGTCCGGACCGAACCTGGTGATGGACGCCGTGCCTGCCGAGCAGAGTGCGGTGGGCGCGGCCATGCTCGGGGTGGTCGCCCAGCTCGGCAATGCGATCGCGGTGACCGTCCTCAGCGTCGTCATGGCACAGAACATCGCGAGCCAGAACCCCAAAACGGGACGAATCACGTACACGGACACGGCATTCCAGCATTCCTTCATTCTCGCGGCGGTGGTCGGCCTCGCCGGCCTCGCCGTCGCTGTGCGAATGCGGCACGGCCGAGCCCCCGCGACGGGGGGTGCCGAACCGCGCTGAGCAGCGTCCGGCGAAGATTCCCCGCCAGCAATTCGCCGCCGCTCCTCGCGGCATACCGGTATGGCTATCCTCGACTTCGAGAACGGTAATTTCGCCACAACCATGAGGACAGACACGGTGACTTCTGCAGACCAGGGTGCTGTCAACCCCATCGCTACCGCCGCCGTCGATCGACTGTTCGGCCGGCAGCGCGACGAATACCTCACGGAGGCGCAGCGCCTCATTCGCGCCTGCAGCAGCCTCATCGCCGAAACCGGTCAAGTGGATCCGCCCGTCGCCGCAATCCTCGAGCGAGCGGGTCTCGCAACCCGCGCGTTCTACCGGCTCTTCAACTCGAAGGAAGCGCTGATCATCGCCGTTCTGCAAGACGGCACCACCGCGAGGACCCGCTACGCGGTCGAACAGATGTCCGCGGCCGGCACACCGCTCGACCGTGTCGACACATGGGTGCGAGCGATCGTCCTCCCGTACACCCAGGATGCAACGCAGGGGTATCGAGCAATCCTGCTCCACACATATCGGTGGGAAATGATGTTCCCCAACGAACTCGCAGCGATGCGCGCGCAACTCCTGCAGCCACTTGTTCAAGCAATTGCCGACCTCCGCGACGATGACGACCCGAGAACCGCTCAAACCGCGGCCGAGATCATCTACGACTCGTTCTTCGGTGTCGCCTGCCGCGCGGAGGCACAAAAGCGATTGGTCGGTCCCGACCAGGTCGCGGCGCTCACCCGGATGGCCGCACTCATAGCCACTTCATTCACCACTACGGACTGAACTGCGGTCACCACCCCCCAACGCGCCCGGCCACCGACGGTCTCGCCCCTCACGAGCCGGCGCCGGGTCGCTGAAATGGCACAGGCACGCGGTCCATCGGCCCCCCCCTCCCGGACCGCGCGCCTGTGCTGACTGCGCGACTTACCGGGCTACAACAGACTGGACCAGTACGGCCAGAACCGGTGAGCGATCAGGCCGAAGAGGATCAGGAACCACACCGTCACCGGCACGAGGTGGATTCCGCCCGCGAACACCACGTCGGCACGCACCGGTCCACCGAGCGTGCCGTGGAACAGGTTGCGCAGCGTGACGTACCAGAAGATCGGGACGGTCACCGCCCACACGACCATGCAGTACGGGCACAGGGCGCCGATGACGTAGAGGCTCTGCACGATCAGCCAGTGCACGAACACGACTGCCACGCTCACCCCCGCCTGCAGGCCCAGCCAGTACCAGCGGGCGAAGCCGGCACCGGCGAGCAGCCCGGCTCCCGTGGCCGCGACCACCGAGAACCCGGCGATGCCGAGCAGCGAGTTGGGAAACCCGAACACGGACGCCTGCGCGGTCTCCATCACCGAGCCGCAGTTGAGGACCGGGTTCAGGCTGCAGGTGGGGATGTAGCTCGCGTCCGCGACCAGCGCGAACTTCTCGACCGTGAGGGCAAACGAGGCGAGCGCACCGACGAGCCCGCCGATCAGCAACAGCCAGGGCAGCGACCGCTCGAACGGTGCGCCGTCGGATGACTCGGCGACGGTGCGCGCCTCAGCCGAGCGCGGCGTCGAGCGCATCGACGAGGTCCTGGTGGTACGAGGCGTCGACCCGCTGGCCGCCGACGAAGAACGTCGGGGTGCCCCGCACCCCGAGCAGCTCGCCGTCGGCGACGTCGGCGGCGACCCGCGCCGCCGTCGCGGGGTCGGCGTAGGCGGCGTCGAAGGCCACCAGGTCCAGTCCGAGATCGGCGGCGAAGCCCCGGAAGACGTCGTCCTTCGGGATCCGCTGCTCGCCCCACTCGGTCTGCGTCTCGAACATCCGCTGATACATCTGCTCGAACTTGCCCTGCTGCGCCGCGGCCTCCACGGCCCGGGCAGCGCGCTCGCCGTTGAAGTGCCCGGGCATCGGGAAGTAGCGCACCACGAAGCTCACCCGGTCGCCGTACTCGGCGCGCAGCTCCTCGATCGAGGAATGCGCCGCCTGGCAGGCCTCGCACTCGAAGTCGAGGAACTCCACGAACGTCACGCTGCCGTCCGGCGCCGAGGAGAGCCGGTGACTGTCCGGGCGCACGACCATCGCGGCGTCGACACCACCGCCGGCACTGTCTTCGCCTCCGGCGTCCGAGCGGCCGACCAGCAGCACCGCCGCGAGACCCAGGACGAAGACGACGACCAACGCCAGCGAGATCCTGACGCCGCGAGTCATCGGTCCACCCGTAGCGCCGGGAGCGATGAAACAGACAAACAAGGCGAAGCGGGCATGGGCGCCATGCTAGCTAGCACTGAGTTGCTCGACGCACTCGGGCCGATTGACGACGGTCGACACGTCTGCGATCCCGTCACCTCTCACGGCATCCCTGCGGTGGCACGCAGGACCCTGAGAACCTGCGTCGCATACTCCGGGGCGACCCGGTGCCCGCCGTCAGCGGCGATGATGTTCCCGCGTTCGACCTTCGCGTCCCACCAGTCCCGCAGGAACCCTTCCGCGAACCCTCCAGTGCAGAATCCGTAGGGGTCGGCGACGAACGAGGTGGTGACCATGAGGGCGTAGCAGGGCCGCTCGTAGTCGTCCTGCCCCTCGGCCCGGTTCGCGAAGTCCTCGAACGAGGACGCGGTGGCCAGATGTGAGTACAGCCAGAACATGACGTCGTACAGCAGCCACGAGTCGGCGTCCGCGTGGAGCGCGAAGAACCCCTTCTCCGTCACGATCCGCTCGGCGAGGCCGCGGACCAGCGCCTCGCCGTCCGGCAGGCCCGCCGCCCCCAGCGCGCGGCGGACGATCGGCGAGAGCGTGCCGTGCCGCACTGTTGCGAGATCGGCCTGCAGCGTCTCCTCGCTGTCGTCGAACTCGTCCTCGCTCACCAGACCCCGGACGAAGGTCGCGAAGTCAGGTGCGACCGCGGTGATGCGGTAGTCGGCCTCCTGGTCGACGTGCACGACCCGAGGCTCGCCGCGCGGGCCGCACGCACGGTAGTCGAGCATGATCTGCTCGTGCCCGGCGCTCGGGGTGTCGGCGACACCGACGCCGATGTCCGGGTACCCCCACTCGTCCCGCAGGAACGTCGAGCCGAGCTCCCCGCACAGCGACCAGGTGGCGGTACGGCCGATCGCGTACAGGCCGCTGATCTGGATGTGGTCCTCGGCCCAGCTCGTCGACGCGTCCGTCGGGTGGCAGGGTCGCTCGACGATGCCGCCGTTGTGCATCCGCATCAGTTCCACGTAGGAGTCCGGGAGCCGGTACCCGCCCAGCTCCTCCTCGAGCGACGCGATCAGCTCGTCGGTCGGCGCAGACTCGACGTAGTTCTCCCGCGAGTACTCGCCGTCGTCCCAGAAGCCCTCGAAGTCGACGCCGTCGAAATGCCCTGTGGTGCGCGTGAACCCGTCGGCCCGACGGCCGTCGCGTTCGACGGAACCGACGTCCATCACAGTCGCCTCGAGGTCAGGGTCGGGCGAGCAGGACGTCGGCGTCGAAGCAGGTGTGCGTGCCGGTGTGGCAGGCCGCGCCCTCCTGGTCGACGATCAGCAGCACGCTGTCGCCGTCGCAGTCGAGGCGCACCTCGTGCACGTACTGGGTGTGCCCGGACGTCTCCCCCTTGACCCAGTACTGCTGGCGCGAACGCGAGTAGTACGTGCCCTTACGGGTTTCCAGCGTGCGGGCCAGCGCCTCGTCGTCCATCCACGCCACCATCAGCACGTCGCCGGTGGAGCGTTCCTGGGCGACGGCACTGAACAGGCCGGCGTCGTTTCGCTTGAGCCGCGAGGCAATCGCGGGATCCAGACTCATCGGACGGTGATCCCCTCTCCGCGCATGGCGGCCTTGACCTCGGCGATGGTCAGGTCGCCGAAGTGGAACACGCTGGCCGCGAGGACGGCGTCCGCGCCGGCCTGCACGGCGGGCGCGAAGTGCTCCACCGCACCGGCGCCGCCGCTGGCGATCACCGGGACGTGCACGGCCGCGCGCACCGCGCGGATCATCCGCAGGTCGAACCCGACCTTGGTGCCGTCGGCGTCCATCGAGTTCAGCAGGATCTCCCCCACGCCGAGCTCCGCACCGCGCTGCGCCCACTCGACGGCGTCGATCCCGGTGCCGCGGCGACCGCCGTGGGTGGTCACCTCCCAACCCGACGGCGTGGGCGGCTGGCCCTCGGGCACGGTGCGGGCGTCGACCGAGAGCACGATGCACTGCGAGCCGAACCGGGCGCTGAGCTCGCGCAGCAACTCCGGCCGCGCGAGCGCCGCGGTGTTGACGCTGACCTTGTCCGCGCCCGCGCGCAGCAGCCGGTCCACGTCCTGCTCCGTCCGAACGCCGCCGCCGACGGTGAGCGGGATGAACACCTGCTCGGCGGTGCGGGTGACCACGTCGAGCATGGTCCCGCGCTCGGAGGTGGACGCCGTCACGTCCAGGAACGTCAGCTCGTCGGCGCCCTGCGCGTCGTACGCCGCCGCCAGTTCCACGGGATCGCCTGCGTCACGCAGGTTCTCGAAGTTGACGCCCTTCACCACGCGGCCCGCGTCCACGTCCAGACACGGGATGACCCGCACCGCCACCGTCATCGTTGGTCAGCCTTCCTTTACCGTTCGCAAGATCTCGAGTACTTCGTCGTGCACGCCCGGAGCCGCCGCCAGCACCGAGCCGGAACCCAGATGCCAGGGCGCGCCGTCCAGGTCGGTCACCACCCCGCCGGCCGCCCGCACCAGCGCCACGCCGGGCGCGTTGTCCCACGGGTGGTACCCGTAGACCACCGCTGCCCCGAGCACCCCGGCTGCCACGAACGCCAGGTCCACCCCGGTGCTGCCGTGCACCCGGATCCGGCGCGAGGTGCGGCTGAGCTGTTCGAGCACGTCCGCCCGCAGCCGGCCCGGGATCGGTCCGCGCCCGTCCACGTTGAACGCGCCGAGCCCGACCAGCGAGTCGGTCAGCCGTGCCGGTTCCAGTCTCGCTACCGGGATTCCGTTGCACAACACGGGGCCGTCGACGGTGGCGGCGTAGCGGCGGCCGAGCATCGGCAGCCAGGTCAGCCCCAGCACCGGGACCCCGTCGCGCAGCAGCGCCAGCAGGATGCCCGCGGTCGGCAGACCCGACGAGTAGTTCAGGGTGCCGTCGATGGGGTCGACCACCCAGACGGTGCCGGTCGCCAGTTCCGGGCCGCCGAACTCCTCGCCGTGCACGGGGATACCGGTGCGCTCGGTCAGTTCGGCGACGATGCGCTGCTCGAGCTCGAGGTCCAGGGCCGTGGCGAAGTCGCGCGGGCCCTTGTCCACCGCGCTCGGCGCCCCCACCCCGGCGACGAACCGCTCGCTGACCCCGTCGAGGACGGCGGAGGCGACCGCGAGCAGCTCGTCGAGCCGGGCGGGGGTCATCGGACTAACCGGCGACCGCGGCGAGGGCCTCGGGCAGCGTGAACCGGCCCGCGTACAGCGCCTTGCCGATGATCGCGCCCTCGACACCCTGTCCGGTCAGAGCGGCGATCGCGATGACGTCGTCGAGCACGGAGATGCCGCCCGAGGCGACGACCGGGGCGTCGGTGACCGCGCACACCTGCGCGAGCAGGTCCAGGTTCGGGCCGGTCAGGGTGCCGTCCTTGGAGACGTCGGTGACGACGTAACGGGCGCAGCCCTCGCTGTCGAGGCGGGCGAGGGTCTCGAACAGGTCGCCGCCCTCGGTCACCCAGCCGCGGCCGCGCAGCTGGTAACCGCCGTCGGTGTGCCGCACGTCGAGCCCGACGGCGATCTTGTCGCCGTACCGGGCGATGGCGCTCGCGCACCACTCGGGGTTCTCGATGGCGGCGGTGCCGAGGTTGACGCGACCGCAGCCCGTGGCCAGGGCGGCCTCGAGGGTCTCGTCGTCGCGGATGCCGCCGGACAGCTCCACCTTGACGTCGAGCTCGCCGATCACGTCGACGAGCAGGTCGCGGTTGGATCCGCGGCCGAAGGCGGCGTCGAGGTCCACCAGGTGCACCCACTCGGCACCGGCGTTCTGCCAGGCGAGGGCGGCGTCGCGGGGCGAGCCGTAATTGGTCTCGCTGCCTGCCTCCCCCTGAACGAGGCGGACGGCTTGTCCGTCGACGACATCAACAGCAGGCAAAAGGACCAGGCTCACTGCGCCAACCCTAGTGCGTCACGCCGACGGGCCGGTCCCCGGGTCGTCGTCGGCTTCGTCGAGGGCGCGGCGGGTCAGCCGGGTGGACACCAGGCCCATCGCGGCGATGGCGCCGACGACCCCTGCCAGCACGATGACCAGCCCGATTCCCGGTCCCGGCCGCAGCACCGAAACCAGGATCGTCGCCACCAGCAGGACGGTGGCCGCGCTGCCGAGCGAGAGCAGCGCGAGCCACCCGAACGAGAGCCCGCGACCGCCCCGCGGCGCACTCACAGACTGCGGACCCAGTTCTCCAGGAGTGTGGCGCCGGCGTCCCCGGACTTCTCGGGGTGGAACTGGGTGGCCGAGAGCGCGCCGTTCTCGACCGCAGCCAGGAACCGTCCGCCGTGGTCGGCCCAGGTGAGCTTCGGTGCGGCGATCACCTCCGGGACGTCCATCTCCCACTTCTGCACCGCGTACGAATGCACGAAGTAGAAGCGGGTGTCGGCGTCGATGCCGGCGAACAACACGCTGTCCGCGGGCGCCTCGAGGGTGTTCCAGCCCATGTGCGGGAGCACGTCGGCCTGCAGGCGCTCGACCGTTCCGGGCCATTCCCCGCAGCCCTCGACGTCGACACCGTGCTCGACGCCCCGCTCGAAGAGGATCTGCATGCCGACGCAGATGCCGAGGACCGGCCGGCCGCCCGCGAGGCGCTGGCCGATGATCCGCTCGCCGCGGACCGCGTGCAGGCCCTCCATGCAGGCGCCGAACGCGCCGACGCCGGGCACCAGCAGGCCGTCGGCGGCCAGGGCCGCCTTCGGGTCGGAGGTCACCTCGACCTCCGCGCCGACGCGGGCGAGGGCCCGCTGCGCGGAGTGGAGGTTGCCGGAGCCGTAGTCGAGGAGGGCGACGGAGGTCATGGCTCGACTCTATCGGCCCGCGGCGCCACTTGAATCGTCCGGCCCAGCGCGACCGGAATCACCGCCACGATGCCGGCGGCGGCGACCGCGAACACCCACGGGTAGCCCGCGATCCCGGCGACCACGCCGAGCGCGAGCGCGCCGATCCCCGTGCCCGCGTCGTAGCTGATGTTCCAGGCCGCACTCGCCGCGCCGAAACGGGCCGGCCCGGCCGCCGCGAACAGCGTCACCAGAGCCTCGTTCTGGACCGCGCCGAACCCGATGCCGAAGGCGACGGACCCGGCGAGCAGCAGCGGCACCCGGCCGCCGTCCTGGACCCCGAGCGCGAACAGCGCGGCGCCGAGCGCGCCACAGGCCAAGGCGGGCACCATGATCCGGCCGAGGCCGATCCGGTCGACCAGCACCCCGGCGCCGTAACGTCCCACCAGGATGGCGCCGCTGACCACCGCGAGCGCGACACCCGCGATCGCCGCCCGGTCCCCGACCGCGATCGGCAGCAGGCTCGACACCCCGCCGTACGCGGACGCCACCATCAGCATCGCCAGGCACGGCGCCAGCAGCACGCCCATGGGCAGGCGACGCACCCCGCCGGGCCCGCCGTGGGCCCGCGGGATCGACGGCAACGCCACGACGGAGACGATCGACAGCAACGGCACCAGCGCGCCGAGCACGAACACCACCGACTCGTGGCCGCCGCCGAACAGCGCCAGACCCAGTGGCAGCGCGACCATCTGGGACGCGGACACGGCGATGCCCTGGGCGCCGGTGGCCCGGCCGAGCAGTCGTTTCGGCGCGAGCTCCGCGATCAGCGCGCTGCCCGCCACCGTCACCAGGCCGAACCCGACCCCGCGCACCGCGGAGATCGCCAGCGCGGGAACCGGATCGGTGGAGAGCAGGAACGCCAGCGCCGGCGCCCCGAGCAGCAGGCAGCCGACGGCGAGCACCCAGCGGTGCCCCCAGGTCCGCAGCAGCGCGGGCACCGCCAGCTGGGTGAGCACCGTGGTGGCCATGAAGATCGCGGTGCTCGCCCCGGCCAGGGCGTCCGAGCCACCCGAGCGCGAGATCGCCAACGGCACCACCGGCAACAGCAACGACCAGCCGCCGAAGGTGGTGGCGCCCATCAGCAGTGCGACCGGCAACCCGGGTGTGCGGAGCAACCCGGCGGTCCCGGCAGGCACTAGACCAACCGCAGGATTCCGCCGACCGCCGCGATGACCGCCATGGCCAGCAGCACGCCCGAGGCGAACTTGTTGACCTTCCACAGCGAGTAGGCGCCGCCACCGAGGAATCCGGCCGCCAGGAACAGGATGTAGATCAGTGCGTCTCCGCTCACAGCGCGCCCTTGGTCGACGGCACGCCGGTCACCCGCGGGTCCGGCTCGACGGCCTCGCGCAGCGCCCGCGCGACAGCCTTGAACTCCGCCTCCGTGATGTGGTGCTGGTCGCGGCCGTAGAGCACCCGCACGTGCAGCGCGATGCGCGCGTTGGAGGCGAGCGACTCGAACACGTGCCGGTTGATCACCGTCGCGTACGGCACCCCCGGGTACCCGCCGATGACGCTGTGCAGCATGTGGTCCGGCTCGCCGGTGTGCACGCAGTACGGGCGGCCGGAGACGTCGACGGAGGCGTGTGCGAGCGTCTCGTCCATCGGGATGAACGCGTCGCCGAAGCGGCGGATGCCCTTCTTGTCGCCGAGCGCCTGACCGAGCGCCTGACCGAGCACGATGGAGGTGTCCTCCACCGTGTGGTGCGCCTCGATCTCGATGTCGCCCTCCGCCTTGACCGTCAGGTCGAAGCTGGCGTGGCTGCCGAGCGCCGTCAGCATGTGGTCGAAGAACGGCACGCCGGTGGAGATGTCGACGATGCCGGTCCCGTCGAGGTTCAACTCGACGGAGATGCTCGACTCCCGGGTGGTGCGTTCGACCTTCGCGATGCGGTCGGTCATCGGTTGTCTCCTGTGCTGGATGAGGTGGCTGCCAGTTCGGTGGCCGCGAGTTCGTCGCTGGCCGTGATGAAGGCGTCGTTCTCCGAGGCGAGTCCGACGGTGGCGCGCAGGAAGCCGGGGATCCCGACGTCGCGGATGAGCACCCCGCGGTCCAGGTAGGCCTGCCAGGCCCGGGCCGCATCGGTGAACTCGCCGAACAGGACGAAGTTGGCATCCGACGGGATGACGTGGAATCCGCTGTCCGCGAGGGCCTTCGACACCCGCACCCGCTCGGCCGCGAGCGCGTGCACGCTGCCGAGGGTTTCGTCGGCGTGCCGCAGGGCCGCGCGCGCGGCGGCCTGGGTGACCACCGACAGGTGGTACGGCAGCCGCACCAGCAGCAACGCCTCGATGAACGCCGGCGCCGCCGCGAGGTAGCCGAGTCGACCGCCCGCGAAGGCGAACGCCTTGCTCATCGTCCGGGTCACCACGAGCTTGGCCGGGTACTCGTCGATCAACGTCATGGCGCTCGGCGCCTCCGAGAACTCCGCGTACGCCTCGTCGACGATCACGACGCCGGGGGCGGCGTCGAGCACCCGGCGCAGGTCGGCGATGCCGACGCTGTGCCCGGTCGGGTTGTTCGGGCTGGTGACGAACACGACGTCCGGGCGGCGGTCCGCGATGGCCGCCACCGCCGCGTCGACGTCCAGCGCGAAGTCCGCACCGCGGAAGACCGGCAGCCACTGCGTGTCGGTGCCGTCGGCGATGATCGGGTGCATCGAGTACGACGGCACGAAGCCCATCGCGCTGCGGCCTGGCCCGGCGAACGCCTGCAGCAGCTGCTGCAGGATCTCGTTGGAACCGTTTGCGGCCCAGACGTTCTCGACCGTCACCGGAACCCCGGTCTGCCGCGCGAGGTACGCCGCCAGGTCGGTGCGCAGGGCCACGGCGTCGCGGTCCGGGTAGCGGTGCAGCTCGCGTGCGGCCTCCCGCACCGACTCGGCGACGTCGTCGATCAACGCCTGCGTGGGCGGGTGCGGGTTCTCGTTGGTGTTCAGCTGCACCGGAACCGTCAGCTGCGGCGCCCCGTACGGCGACTTCCCCCGCAGGTTCTCACGGATCGGCAGCTGGTCGAGCCGGGCGTCCCCGCCCGGTGCCGCGCTCACTTGAGCGCCTCGAAACGGAGCCGGACGGCCTCGCCGTGCGCGGGCAGGTCCTCGGCGTTGGCCAGGGTGATGACGTGACCGGCGACGTCCTTGAGGGCCGCCTCCGAGTAGTCGACGACGTGGATGCCGCGCAGGAAGGTCTGCACGCTCAGGCCGGACGAGTGCCGCGCGCAGCCGGCGGTGGGCAGCACGTGGTTCGAGCCGGCACAGTAGTCGCCCAGGCTCACCGGCGACCACGCGCCGACGAAGATCGCGCCCGCGCTGCGGACCCGGCCGGCCACCTCGGCGGCGTTCTCGGTCTGGATCTCCAGGTGCTCGGCGGCGTAGGCGTTGACCACCCGCAGGCCGTCCTCGATCGAGGAGACCAGCACGGTGCCGGACTGGGTGCCGGCGAGCGCCGTCGCGACCCGCTCGCGGTGCTTGGTCAGCTCGAGCTGGGCGGTCAACGCGTCGTCCACCGCGTCGGCGAGTTCGGTGGACGTGGTGACCAGGACGCTGGCGGCCAGCACGTCGTGCTCGGCCTGGCTGATCAGGTCGGCGGCCACGTGCACCGGGTCGGCGGTGTGGTCGGCGAGGATCGCGATCTCGGTGGGGCCGGCCTCGGCGTCGATGCCGACCATGCCGCGGCAGAGCCGCTTGGCCGCGGTGACGTAGATGTTGCCCGGTCCGGTGATCAGGTCCACCGGCGCGAGCTCCGCGCCGTCGGTGTCGGTGCCGCCGTAGGCGAGCAGCGCGACGCCCTGACCGCCGCCGACCGCCCACACCTCCTCGACGCCGAGCAGCTGCGCCGCGGCCAGGATGGTCGGGTGCGGCAGCCCGCCGAACGCGGCCTGCGGCGGCGAGGCCACGACCAGGGACTCGACGCCCGCGGCGTGCGCCGGCACCACGTTCATCACCACGGACGACGGGTACACCGCGTTGCCGCCGGGCACGTACAGGCCGACGCGGTCGACCGGCACCCACCGCTCGGTGACGGTGCCACCCGGCACCACCTCGGTGACGGTGTCGGTGCGGCGCTGGTCGGCGTGCACCTTGCGGGTGCGTTCGATGGCGACCTCGAGCGCCGTCCGCACGGCCGGGTCGAGCTCGTCGAGGGCGCGGGCCAGCTCGGCGGCGGGGACCCGCACGGTGTCGGGGCGGACGCCGTCGAACTTCTCGCCGAACTCGAGCGCCGCCTCGGCGCCGCGGTCGCGCACGGCCTCGACCATCGGGCGGACCTGATGCAGCACCGCGTCCACGTCCACTCCACCTCGGGGCAGCGCCGCTCGGAGTTCGGCGGTGGTGGGGGTTCGACCGCGGAGATCGACGCGGGCGAGCTCGGTGCGGGCAGGCATGAGGGTCCCTTCGAAAGGATGGGTTTGTGTCGATTATCCAGGATAGTTGCTACTCATTTTCACCGACCGCCCGCGCGGCGCGCCGAGTGTGCGGTCGCCGACGGTCGCGCTCGCCGTTTGCCCCGGCAACTGCGCACTCGGCGGCTGCGTCAGGGCAACTCCGGGAAGTCGACGACGTCGCCGTCGAGGGGCAACTGGTCCGACCGTTCGCCGGCGTCCGGTCCCCGCACGAGGCTGCCGGTGTCGGTCGAGCCGACGAACGTGAAACGGTCGATCTCGTAGGGCACGTTGTCGCTCGACAGCGGCAGCGGGGCCCGGGTCACGTGGAAGTGCAGGTGCGGCTCGGACGTGTTGCCCGAGTTTCCCAGCCGGCCGATCACCTGCCCCTGGGTGACCCGATCGCCTACCTTCACCGATGCCGACGCCGGGATCATGTGGGCGTAGAACGCGAAATTGCCGTCGCCGATGTCGATGATGACGCGGTTGCCGCCCAGCTGTTCGAGCGTGAGGTCCGCCGGGACCTGCTGCGGCACCTCCTCGGGCCGGTCCGACACGACCGCCACCACCGTCCCGTCGGCCACCGCCAGCAGCGGAGCGTCGTAGGCGAAGTAGTCCGCGTTCCTCGAGACATCACCGCGGTACGAGGTCAGCGGGGCGATGTCGGGGTCGATACGCAGCCAGTCGATGGCATAGCGCTCGGCACCGTTGATCCTGCCGCCGGCGCCCATCATCGCGCCGCGATGCGAGGTGATCACGCAGCACGCGTTGGCTGCCACCCAACTGTCGCCGGCGAGGGGCGGACCGATGACCACGGGCAAGCTCGTGCTGGTCGCGACGACGCCACCGATCTGCGTGACCGTGTCCGGGTACCTGGCGCCGACGGCGGCTTCCGGCTCAGCGGCGGCGCCGAACGTGGCGGTCAGCCGATGGGTCACCTCGGCCGGGACGTCGGCGCGGGTCTCGTACACGTCGTCGAGCACCAACAGCGCGGTGCGCCCCATCGGGATCTCGGTGAACGGCGCCGACGCGTAGTTCGGGAACAGGATCGACCGGGCCGGCACCTCGCTGCCCGCCACACTCGCGACCACTCCCCCGTCCGGTCCGCCGGCCAGGGTGTCGACCTGGGTGATGACGGCCGGGCGGGGCGAGGAGTTGAGCACCTCGATCTCGTATGCCACGTGAACCTTGCCGTCGGTGCCGGTGACGGGAATCGGATCGGGACCGACGGTGGTGATCACCAACGGCGCCACCACGTCGACGTCGAGGGGGTAGCCGGGCGGGACGCCGCCCCGAGCGTCGTCGACCGACGTCGACGGCTGGGTCGACCCGGCGGAATCGACCGACGACGAGCACGCCGCCACCAGCGCGGCACACGTCACGAGGAGCAGCGGAACTCTGCGCATGGGGATGTCCTTACGTCGGCGGGCATTCCGGGTCGGCTGGCTTCTCGGGCGCGGTGGTGCCGCCGCGTACCGACGTCACGCGGGCGCCGTCGCCGTCGCCGTCGCGAAGGGCGGCACCACCGCCGAGTCGAGGCATGGCGGCCGGTACGACGTCGACGGGTGGTCCAGGAACCCGGTGACGGCGGCGGCGCCGCAGTCGGGCCGAGCTCGGTCCTGCGGGACTGTCAGTGTGCCGCAGACGAAGTCGCCTCCGAGCGGCGGCAACGACAGACCCGGCAGGACCGGCTCGGGGCAGGGGTTCGCGGCGTAGCTGTACGGCCCGACCGGCAACGGCGTGGCACCGTCGGCACCACTCGGGGCGGAGGTACACCCGGAAAGGACCATCGGCGCGGTGACCGCGACAGCGAACAAGCCTGTGCGGCGGCACAACCGGCAACCGGTGCGCGATGGATTCGTCATGGCGACTCCAGAGCGGGCCCTGGCGGACTGCCTCAGCCCAACTCGTCGAGTCTATTCACGAAATGTCCGATTCTTCGGGGATTCGTCGAACGCGGGGGCCCACTCACACGTCGATCGGCAGCTCGAACTCGCCCTGTCCGGAGAAGTCCACCTGTCGCTGCGCGTTCGCCAGCGCGCTGACCACGCAGGTACCGATCGGCCCGCCCCGGTCGAAGAGCGTGGCGGTGCCGACCGCGATGCCGTCCGTGCTGTGGTGGTCGTCCGCCTCGAGTCCCACCTCCGGGCCCTCCGGCAGCCGCGAGAGAACCATCGTCAGGTCGACGTTGATGAAGCCGACCCCGGCGGTGCCCCAGTTCGTCATCAGGCTGGTCGGCTCGGCGGCCATCGCCGCCCGCACGAACGGCGACAGCTCCTCCCCCTTCACGACCGGAATGTTCTGGGACCACATCCGCTTTCGGCTCGCGCCCTGGTGCTCGAGCATGGAGGAGGACCAGCCCTCCGGATGGTCGTCGCTGCCGAACCAGGGTGGCCGCAGCTCGTCGACCGGGCCCGCGTCCGGCGGCGACGGCCGGTGCTCCCGGGTCCACACCTCGCCCGGCGGCTGCTCCGACCGACGCAGGAACACGGCCGACGCGCGCGCCACCACCTCTCCGTCCTGCCACAGCTCGGCGTCCGCGACCCGGATCCTGCGTCCCTCCCGCACCGGCGAGGTGGTCGTGGTGAACGGCCTGGTCAACGCGGGCCGGAACAGGTCGACGGTGAGCCGGGCGGGGGTGAATCCCTCTGCGCCGTGACCGTTCTCGACCGCCCGCGCCAAGAGTCCGCACAGCGCGGCGCCGTGCACCATCTCCTCCGACCACCGGCTGGTCGCGAAGGGCAGCGGCACGTAGCCGTCGTCGGTCGTGGCAAAGAACGCGAACTGGTCGGGCACGGTGAGCACTCCTGTCGACAGTTGAACTTCTCAACCAGATGATGGTTGCCCGGACCCGCGTCGGGTGCGAAACGGGCGAAATCGACGCAGCAGCGCTCCGGCCACGATCGCCGCGACCACCACGGCCGACAGCACCGGCGCGTAGTTGCCGAACCGGACGAAGGGGGTGTCCGCCCCCGGGGCGGGCACCTCGACGACGAGGCTGCCGTGCTGGTCGGCGGGCATCGACCCGAGCCGCTCGCCCCGCGCGTCGAACGCCGCCGAGACCCCGGTGAGCGCGGCGGCCACCACCGGGCGGCCGGTCTCCGCAGCCCGCACCGCGCCCACGCTCGCGAGCTGCGCGGGTGCCCAACTGCCCTGAAAGGTGGCGGTCGAGGTCTGGTAGACCAGCACCTGCGCACCGTCGCGCGCCTGGCTCCGGGCCAGGTCCGGGAAGGTCTCCTCGAACGAGACCAGCGGCCCGATCGTCACCCCGCCGCCGGTCTCCATCGTCGTCAGTTCGTGCCCGGGTCGCCGGTTCTGGCCCGCGGCGGCGGTGATCCGGCTGACCCAGCCGAGCTGGTCCCGGAAGGGGACGTACTCACCGAACGGCACCAGCCGGGTCTTGCGGTAGGTGCCGCGCACACCCTGCCCGTCGAGCAGCACCGACGTCTTCGCGACCGCGCCGGTCGCGTCTCGGGCGTCGACGTTGACGAGCAGGTCCGCCCCGACCTCCCGGGACAACGCGGTGAGCCGGGCCAACACATCCGGCCGGTCCGTCAGGTCCGCCCCGACGCTGCTCTCCCCCCACACCACCAGGTCCACCGGCCTGCCGATCGCGCGGGTCAGCTGCTCCTGGCTCGCCAGCAGGTCGCCGTGCACGATGCCCGGTTGCACGAGGGCGACGGTCGTGAGGATGTCGRCAGGTGGGGCCGGCCGGGCCGCGAAACAGAGCGGTCCCGCCGCCACCGCGACGGCCGCGGCGGCGGCGCCCCAGCAGCGGGCCGACCGGCCGCCGAGGATCAGCAGTGCGACGCCGGTGTTGGCCGCGACCACCGCGAAACCGACGAGCCAGACGCCGCCGACCGCGGCGAGCGCCAGCACGGTGGGGTGGCGCCACTGGGTGGCGCCGAGCAACGACCACGGCCCGCCGAGCCACTGCCAGGACCGGATCGTCTCGACCAGCACCCACCCGGCGGGCACCCCCACCACGGCGCAGGCCGCGCGGGGTCCTGTGACGGGCGCCCGCAGCAGGGCGCGGACGAGCACCGCCCACCCGGTCCACAGCAACGCGAGCGCACCGATGGCAAAGGGGAAGAACAACACCAGGTTCGGCGCCAACCAGTAGTGGCCCGCGCCAAGGAAACCGACGCCGGCCAACCATCCGAGCAGCGCGGCCTCACCGGGGGACGGCGCGGCCGCGATCAGGAGCAACAGCGGGACAAGCGCCACCCATGCCAGGACGGACAGGTCCGGAGCAGGGAAGGCCAGCGCCGGCAAGGCCCCCGCGGCCACCGCGGCCAGACGCGGCATCCACCGCGACTCACGAAATCTCGCGGGTCCCCGCCTCCCCCACGGCCAGGTGCGCGCGAACGAACTCGCCGACCCGCCCAATTGCGCGGCCCGCCTCCGGAACCCAGTCGGCCGCGGCATGGAAGACGTGGATCTGCCGGTCCCACACCTCGAGGGTGACCGGCACGCCCGAGGCGGCGAGGCGCTGCGCCATCAGTTCCGCGTCCGGGTACAGGATCTCGGTCGAGCCAACCTGGATCAGCACCGGCGGCAACGCGCCGAGGGCGGCGTCCACCGGCGAGACCCGGGGCGGGGACGGCGGGTCGGCGTGACGCTCGGCCCGGTCCGCCAGGGCGGTCAGGACGGGCAGCACCGAGCGGGGGAACACCGGGCAGGCAGCGGCTTTCGGGTCGGCCAGCTTGGCCGTCGGGTCCATGTCCGTGAGCGGCGACAGCGCCACCAGAGCGGCCGGCTGCGGCAGGCCGCGCGCATCGAGCTCGAGCGCGGTCGCGAACGTGAGGTAACCGCCCGCCGAGTCTCCGGCGATGGCGATGCGCTCAGGCGCGAAACCCTGTGCCAGCAGCCATCGGTACCCGGAGACCGCGTCGGCGACGGAGTCGGCGATCGTGTGCCTCGGCAGCATCCGGTAGTCGACGCTGAGCACGGCAGCCTTCGCGGCCGCGGAGACCCACGACTCCAGCCGGCGATGGGTGTTCAACCCGCAGACCAGGAACCCGCCGCCGTGCAGGTAGAGCACCGCGGACGCATCGTCGACCGCGCCGGCCTCGAGCCACTCGGCGTCGCAGTGCGGCAGGCACACCCGGCGCCGCCGAACGTCACGGACGGGCGGCAGGAAACGGGCGGCGAGGTCGACCAGACCCGCGGGCCACAGCGGCCCCGGACAGCGCGCCCAGAGCGAGATGAACGGCTTCACCGTGCATCGCACCGTCGCGGCGAGGACCTGCGACCGAAGGCTCGCGCCCGCCACGAACGTCGGCTCGGCGGCGGCCGCGATCGCCCGGGTCGCGGCGGGCTTGCGGCGCGGGCGCGCCCGCGCGCGAGCACCTTGGGCGGACCCCGCTGTCGACGTCGGATTCACGGACATCTTCGGCTCCCGGCATGTCTGGAACGAACAACCTGATGACGACCACGAGTGGCACGAACCAGGCACTGYCGAGACGCGAAAGGCAGCACCGACGATCGTACTTCGCGTAGATCACATTGACCAGAGTGGCGCGGGATGAATACGCAGGTCACAGCCCGATAAACGCGGCGGGGGACGGCGGTGGCGCACCCGTCGGCACACGCTTACGGTGGTTGGTGGAGGCCGCGCCGTGAGTGGGGCGGCCGAGTGCACGGGAGGGGCGATGGCCGCCCTGGGCGTACTTGCCTTGTTGCTCGGTGTGCTGCTGATCCTGGTGGAGGCACACGCCCCGACTGCCGGTGTGCTCAGCGGCATCTCGGTGCTCGCCATTGCCGCGGGCGTGTGGATGCTGTTCGTCGCCGGCGGCGCCGCCGAGACCCTGGCGGTGCCGATCGCCGCGGGCACCGCGGTCGTCGGCCTCGGCGTCACCGCGGTCGCGGGCCGCAAGGTGATCGCCGCCCGCCGCGAACCGGTACGGGGCGGGGCACAGTCCCTGGTCGACCGCGAGGCGACGGTGACCAGTTGGTCCGGGTCGCAGGGCCAGGTGCAAGCCGACGGCGGCCTGTGGCGGGCCCAGATCGAGTTCGGCTACGACGCCGACCCGGCCCCCACCGCGGGCGATCCGGTGGTGGTGACGGGTGTGCACGGGCTCACCCTGGCCGTCCGCCGCGCGCAGCCATGGGAGGTGAGGTAAGTGACTGCACTCCTGGTCATTGTGGTGATTCTGGTCATCGCGGCCCTGATCGTGCCCGGAACCGCGGTGCGGGTGCTGCGTGAGTACGAGCGGGCCGTCGTCTTCCGCCTCGGCCGGGCGCTCGAGGTGAAGGGACCCGGCGTGGTGCTGCTGATCCCGGTGGTGGACCGGATGGTCCGGGTGGGCCTGCGCACGGTGACGCTGAAGGTCCCGGCACAGGAGGTGATCACCCGCGACAACGTGCCCGCCCGGGTCACCGCGGTGGCCTATTTCCGGGTGCTCGACGCCGACCGCGCTGTCATCGAGGTGGAGGACTTCCTCGCCGCGACGATGCAGATCGCCCAGACCACGCTGCGGTCGGTGCTCGGCAAGGCGGAACTGGACACCCTGCTCTCCGACCGCGAACGCCTCAACGAGGACCTGCAGAAGATCATCGACCAGCAGACCGAGCCGTGGGGCGTCAAGGTCACCACCGTCGAGATCAAGGACGTCGAGATCCCCGAGAGCATGCAGCGCGCCATCGCCCGGCAGGCCGAGGCCGAACGCGAGCGGCGCGCCAAGATCATCAACGCCGAGGGCGAGTTCCAGGCGTCCGCGAAGCTTGCCGAGGCCGCCGAGGTGATCAGCCGGAACCCGACGACACTGCACCTGCGCTACCTGCAGACGCTGCGCGAGGTCGGCGGCGAGCACAACTCGACGGTGATCTTCCCGTTGCCCATCGACCTGATCCGGCCCTTCCTCGACGCGAGCGCGCCGACCACGACGACGGCGGCTGCGTCGACGGCGTCGCCCGCGCGGCTGAACTCTGACCATTCCGGGGACAGTCCGCCGACCCGGACCTAGCCTGCTGTTCGTGCCCCGACTCCGGTTTCTCCGAAGCCCCGCAGCGGTCCGAACCGTCGCCCTCGTCCTCGCCCTGGCAGCGGCGCCGCTGATCGCCGCGGCGCCCGCGCAGGCCTCCCCGACCGACCTCGGCGCGGGATTCGAGTGGGGCGTCGCGACCTCCGGGTTCCAGGCCGAGGGTCCCCCGCCGGACAGCAACTGGTCACGGTACGTCGCGGCCGGCAAGACGCACGACGAGTACGGCTCCGGACCGGACTTCCGGAACCGCTACGTCGAGGACATCGCCAATGCGGCCGCGATGGGCGTACAGGTGTTCCGGTTCTCCGTCGAGTGGGCACGGGTCCAACCCGCGCCCGGGGTCTGGGACGAGGCCGAGTTCGCCTACTACGACGACGTGGTCCGGCAGGTCCGCGCCCACGGCATGCGGCCGATGATCACCCTCGACCATTTCGTCTACCCGGGCTGGGTCGCGGACCGCGGCGGCTGGTCTGACGAGGGCACCGTCGACTCCTGGCTGGCCAACGCCGAGCGGGTGGTCCGGCGCTACGCCGGCGACGGGACCAACTGGATCACGTTCAACGAGGCGACCGTGTTCCTGCAGAAGGAGCTGACGTTCGGCGGGATCTCCCTGGCCGCGGCGCCGCAGATGCTCGACCGCATGGTCCGCGCACACCGCGCCGTCTACGACCTGATCCACCGGGTGGACCCGGCGGCACAGGTGTCGAGCAACGTCGCGTACATCCCGGCGGCGATGGGCGCGATGGACGGGATGTTCGCCGACCGGGTCCGGGACAAGCTGGACTTCGTCGGGATCGACTACTACTACGGCGTCTCGCTCGACAACATCACCGCCGCGAACGCGGTCACCGACGCGTTCTTCGACATCCGCCCGCAGCCGGACGGCATCTACCACGCCGCGATGTACTACGCCCGCAAGTACCCCGAGCTGCCGATCTACATCGTGGAGAACGGCATGCCCAGCGACGACGGCAAGGACCGGCCGGACGGCTACACCCGGTCGGACCACCTGCGCGACCACGTGTACTGGCTCGGCCGCGCCCAGGACGACGGCGCCCGCGTGATCGGCTACAACTACTGGTCGATCACCGACAACTTCGAGTGGGGCACGTACCGGCCCCGGTTCGGCCTGTACACGGTGGACGTGTTGACCGACCCGACGCTGACCCGCCGGCCCACCGACGCGGTCGCCGCCTACCGCGACATCATCGCCGCGAACGGGCTGCCGGACGACTACCGCCCGGTGGCACGGCAGTCGGTCTGCTCACTGGTCGACCCGCCGAAGAGCTGCCTGAACCCGCCCGCTGTCCCGGATGTCAGCGATACCGGCTCTGCAGCATCGACAGGGTCGAGGTGATGCCCTCGCCGTTCTTCGCCGGAAACCCGGTTAGCTCGAGCATCTTTGCGAGCCCAGCCGACGAGTAGTCGAACACCTCGGTGACCCGGGTCCGCGGCGAGGCGGTACCCGCCCCGGCCTCCGGCGCGGCTGTGCCACCGGTCGCGGCCTCCGGCTCGAACTCCCAACGCCACCGGTGCCCGAACGGGTGCCGCCACTCGATCAGCCGGCCCTCCTCGAAGGCCGTGACCCTGGAGGTGATCCGGTACGGGAAGCCGTACATCCGCATCGACACCGTGAACTTGTCGCCGAGCCCGAGCCGGTCCGGGCTCGACACCGCCCCCAGCACGGTTCCCGAGCCGTCCAGGTCACCGTGCCTCCGCGGGTCGGCAAGCTGGTCGAACAGTTCGGCGGCATCGGCATCCACGACGGCGCTGCGGGCAACCTGGCGTGGACCGCGGTCGACGGTGACGACGTCATCTGTGGCCATGCGGTTCAAGATACGCCTGGTTCGAGACGCGACGGGGCGGTGACATATCGTCTCGGCTCATGGCATGGCAGGTGTGGTTGGCGTTCTTCGGCGCGGCGTGGGTGATCAGCCTCTCGCCCGGCGCCGGCGCCATCGCCTCGATGTCGTCCGGACTGAACCACGGTCTGCGGCACGGCTACTGGAACATCGTCGGGCTGCAGCTGGGCCTGCTGCTGCAGATCCTGATCGTCGCCGCCGGCATCGGTGCGCTACTCGCGAGTTCGGCGCTGGCCTTCACGGTGATCAAGTGGTTCGGCGTCGCCTACCTCGTCTACCTCGGCGTCCGGCAGTGGCGGGCGGCGCCCACCGAGGTGTCCGCCGACACCGAGGGACGCGGCCGGTCCGCGGCCGCGCTGGTCGCGCGGGGGTTCCTCGTCAACGCGAGCAACCCGAAGGCCGTCGTGTTCATGCTCGCGGTGCTGCCGCAGTTCCTCGACCCGGCCGCGCCGCTGGCCCCGCAGTACGCGGCCATCGCCGCCACCATGGTCGCGGTGGACGTGATGGTGATGACCGGGTACACGGGGCTGGCGGCGCGGGTGCTGGCCGTCATGCGGTCACCGCGGCAGCAGCGCGTCACCGGCCGGGTGTTCGCCGGCCTGTTCTTCGCGGCCGCCGCATTCCTCTCGCTGGTGCGCCGAGCCACGACGGTGTGACGCGGGTGCGCACCGGTCAGACGGCGGGCCCGCCGATGTTGACCATCCAGCCGATCCCGAACCGGTCGTTGCACATGCCGAACTCGTCGCCCCACATCTGCTTCTCCAGCGGGACCAGGATCTCCCCGCCGTCGGTCAGCTTGTCCCAGTAGCCGCGCAACTCGTCGCCGTCGTCGCCGCTGAGACTCACGGCGATGTTGGTGCCCGGGTTGTACGCCATGCCCTCCGGGGTGTCCGCGCCCATCAGGGTGAATCCGCTGGGGGTCTCGAGATTGCCGTGCATGATCAGGTCGGCATCCGGGCCGTTCTTGTCGCCGTACTCCCCGATGGTGGCCAGGGTGAGGGTGCCACCGAAGACGCCCTTGTAGTACTCCATCGCCTCGCGGGCGTTGTCGGTGAAACTGATGTACGGGTTGAGACGAGAGGCCATCACGATCTCCTTAGCTCATAAGCACTTCAGCTCTGCAGCAAGGTACGGCCCTCACCCTAACGCGGCCTACATGTCCAGGCCGAGGTCCAGCACCGACACAGAGTGGGTGAGCGCGCCGACCGCGAGGTAGTCCACCCCGGTCCGGGCGAAGTCCGCGGCGACGTCGATCGACAGCCCGCCCGACGACTCGAGCTTCGTACGCGGGGACTTCGTGTCCCGTCGCTGCACCGCGGCCTGCGTCTCCCACAGCGCAAAGTTGTCCAGGAGCACCAGGTCGACGCCCTCGGCCAGCACCTCGTCGAGCTGGGCGAGGCTGTCCACCTCGACCTCGCACTCGATGTCCGGTGCGGCGGCCCGGACGGCCTGCAGCGCGGCGACCACCGAGCCGGCGGCCGCGACGTGGTTGTCCTTGATCAGGGCGGCGTCGCCGAGACCCATCCGGTGGTTGACCCCGCCGCCCATCCGGACCGCGTACTTCTGCAGCGACCGCAGGCCGGGCAGCGTCTTTCGGCTGTCACGGATCTGGCAGTCGGTGCCGGCGACCTCGTCCACCCAGGCGGCGGTCGCCGTGGCGATCCCGGACAGGTGGCAGACCAGGTTGAGCATGGTGCGTTCGGCGGTGAGCAGCCCGCGGGTCGGCGCCAGCACGGTGAGCGCGGACTCCCTCGCCTCGATCCGGGCACCGTCGGCGACTCGGCCGAGCACCTCGTAGTTGCCCGCGCCGAGCACCTCGTCGAGCACCAGCAGGCCCACGTCGAGTCCGGCGACGGTCCCGGCCGAGCGGGAGACCATGGCGGCCTTCGCGACGGCGTCGGCCGGCACGGTCGCTGTCGAGGTGACGTCGGGTCCGTACCGCAGGTCCTCGTCCAGCGCGACCCGCACCAGGGTGCGGATCTCCTCGAGGTCCAGTCCGTCGGGCAGTGTGGTCATCGTGCTCCTGTCAGGGTCAGGTCGGGGGTTTCCAGGGCACCGGACGCGCCGCGGCGCACCTCGATGCTGCGACGCCAGCTCTCGGCCGGCTCCGGGTGGTCGCGGCGGGTGTGGGCACCGCGAGTCTCGGTCCGGGCCCGCGCGGCGAGCACCAGCGCGGACGCCGTCTCGGTCAGCGCGGCGTCCTCGAGGTCGGCGGTGGTCGCCGGCATCCGGTCGGGCGCCTCGGCGAGCGTGGCCGCGGCGATGGCCAGGCCGTCGCCGTCGCGGACCACCGAGGCGTGGGTGGTCATGGCGGACTGCAGTGCCGAGCGGTCGGCCGCGACCTCGCGCGGCAGCGCCGCGTCGGTGACCTCGACCCGGACCCCGGCCCGTTCGGTCGCCGCCGCGCCGGCCCGCTCGCCGACCACGAGGCCCTCGAGCAGGCTGTTGGACGCCAGCCGGTTGGCGCCGTGCAGCCCGGTGCGGGCCGCCTCGCCCGCCGCGTACAGGCCAGGCACCGCGGTGCGCCCGTGCACGTCGGTGACGACGCCGCCGCAGGAGTAGTGCGCGGCCGGGGCGACCGGGATCAGCTGGTGCGCCGGGTCGATTCCGACGGCCAGACAGGACGCCGTGACGGTCGGGAACCGCTCGGCGAATCCGGGCAGGTGGCGGGCGTCGAGGTAGACGTGGTCGGTGCCGAGCCCGCGCATCCGGTCCGCGACCGCCCGCGACACGACGTCGCGTGGCGCGAGGTCGCCGAGCGGGTGGACCCCGGCGGTCACCGAGTTCCCCTCGGCGTCGACGAGTCTCGCGCCCTCGCCGCGGACGGCCTCGCTGACCAGTGGCCGGCGCCCGACCCCGCCAGGGGTGAACAGCACGGTCGGGTGGAACTGGACGAACTCGAGGTCGGCGACGGCGGCGCCGGCGGCCAGCGCGAGCGCGACCCCGTCGGCAGTGGCGCCGGGCGGGTTGGTGCTGCACGAGTAGAGCTGACCGAGTCCGCCGGTGGCGAGCAGCACGGCGGGCGCATGGACGACGCCGACGGTGGTGCCGTCGACACCGTTGTCGGACAAGACGATCAGCCCGGTGACCCCGCGCTCGTCGGTGACCACCCGCGCGGCCGCGGCACCGAAGAGCACCGGCAGGCCCRCCGCGTTGAGGGCGCGCTGCACCTCGGCACCGGTGGCGTCGCCGCCGGCGTGGATGATGCGCCGGACACTGTGCCCCCCCTCACGGGTGCGGGAGACCGCGCCGTCCCGGCCGAGGTCGAACACCGCCCCGAGGTCGGTCAGCGCCGCGACGGCGGCGGGACCGCCCTCGACGATCGAGCGGACCGCGGCCTCGTCACACAGACCGGCGCCGGCCTCGACGGTGTCCGCGACGTGCCCGGCGACCGAGTCGTTCTCGGGCGCGACCACCGCGATCCCGCCCTGCGCGTACTGGGTCGCGGTGTCGGTGGGGCCGCCCTTGCTGACGGTGAGCACCCGCAACCCACGCAACGACGCGGTGCGAGCCGCGGTCAGTCCCGCGACTCCGCCGCCGACGACGACCAGGTCGGCGTGAGCCTCCCAGCTCGCGCCGGGCACGGCCGTCGCCTCGCGCACCCGGAGCAAATCCCCCGTCGCTTCGTTCGCCCCGCGCCGCGGGGTCACTACTCGCCGCCGCCCGGGTTGCCGATCTCGATCATCCGCTGCACGGACTTGCGGGCGCGCTCGGCCATCTCCAGGTCGACGTGCACCTCGTCCTTGCCCTCCACCAGGCAGCGCAGCAGCGCGGCCGGGGTGATCATCTTCATGTACGGGCAGGACGCGCGGTCGTTGACGGCCTGGAAGTCGATCTCGGGCGCGGCCTTGCGCAGCTGGTGCAGCATGCCGACCTCGGTCGCGACCAGCACCTGCTTGGCGTGGCTGGCCCGGGCGGCGTCGAGCATGCCGCCGGTGGAGAGGATCTTGACCTTGTCCTCGGGCACGAAGCCCTCGCCGGCCAGGTAGAGCGCCGAGGTGGCGCAGCCGCACTCGGGGTGCACGTACAGCTCGGCGTCCGGGTGCGCCTTCGACTGAGCAGTGAGCTCGTCGCCGTTGATCCCGGCGTGCACGTGGCACTCACCCGCCCAGATCTGCATGTTGGTGCGGCCGGTGACCCGCTTGACGTGCGCGCCGAGGAACTGGTCCGGGAGGAAGAGCACGTCCCGGTCCGGGTCGATCGAGTTGACCACGTCGACCGCGTTCGAGGAGGTGCAGCAGATGTCGGTCAGGCCCTTCACCTCGGCGGTGGTGTTGACGTACGACACCACCAGCGCGTCCGGGTTGTCGGCCTTCCACTCGCGCAGCTGCTCGGCGTTGATCGAGTCGGCCAGCGAGCAGCCGGCCCGCTCGTCCGGGATCAGCACGGTCTTGGTGGGGCTGAGGATCTTGGCGGTCTCGGCCATGAAGTGCACGCCGCAGAACACGATGGTGTCCTCCGGGGCCTCTGCCGCGATGCGCGAGAGGGCGAGCGAGTCCCCGACGTGGTCGGCGACGTCCTGGATGGCGGGCAGCTGGTAGTTGTGCGCCAGCAGCGTCGCGCCGCGTTCGCGAGCCAGACGCTTGACCTCGGCGGCCCACTCCGGGGTCGCCTCGACTCCGGTGTACCCACCGGGGCCGTCCTGGATCTGCGAGGTCAGTCCCTCCCACAACGTCGTGCTCGTCATGGCGTTCTCCTTCACCGTGAACCCGGGCGGGCTGGCCCGGATTTCCACTGTCGAGGTTTTCGTCTTAGAATCGAAAACGTGCCCAATAGTAACACCATCCACGAAGTGCTCACCGCGGTGTTCCAGGTTCGCCCCGTCCCCGACGCCGTCGCCGCAGGTGACGGGCCACACACCGGCCGAGGTGACGGCCAGCACAACGGCGGCGGCGAGGAACTCTCCGTGCTGCTGTGGCAGCGCGCCCTCGACCCCCAGAAGGGCACCTGGTCGCTGCCCGGCGGAGTGCTGCGCGACGACGAGGACATGACCACCTCCGCGCGCCGTCAGCTCGCCGAGAAGGTCGACGTCCGCGACGTCGCGCATCTCGAACAGCTGTCGGTGTTCAGCGACCCGCAGCGGGTGCCCGGCTGCCGCCTGATCGCGTCCACCTTCCTGGGACTGGTCCCCCTGCCCGCGGACCCGGACCTGCCGCCCGACACCGCCTGGCACCCGGTCTCGGCGCTCCCCGAGATGTCCTTCGACCACGGCGTCGTCGTCGAGCACGCCCGGGCCCGGCTCGCGGCCAAGCTGTCCTACACCAACATCGCCTTCGCCCTTGCCCCCGCGGAGTTCTCGATGTCGGAGCTGCGCGACATCTACTGCGCCGCACTGGGCTACCAGGTGGACGCGACCAATCTGCAGCGCGTCCTCAAGCGCCGCAACGTGCTCACCGCGACCGGCCACACCGCGCCGTCAGGGCGGGCGGGCGGCCGTCCACCCGCGCTGTACCGGTTCACCGACTCGGGTCTGCGGATCACCGACGAGTTCGCCGCGCTGCGACCGCCGGCCTGAGGCGCCGACGACGCCTGCCGGGTGCGCGCTTCAGAGGAAGTGCCTCCGCCGCACCAGCAGCGAGAACCGCTTGAACTCGCGCTCCATACCGCCGTGCCAGAGCCGGGCCTTCCAACCGTTCAGCGGGATGTCGTAGGCGCCGGTGTAATCGGTGACCTCCTTGTTGAAGGTCCGCTTGAACTTGCCGATGCCGTAGAAGTAGTTGTCGGGATCGTCCGCCTCGGCCGAAGGCGGCGTGCCGCACATGTCGTACTCGGTCGCCCCGGCCTCCAGGGCCCAGCGAATAGCCTCCCACTGCAGCGCATGCCCGGTTCCGTGCGAGCCCAGCCCGCCGACGCTCGCGTCACCCGGGTTCTTTCGAACCGAACCACCGTGCAGTCCAAGCGATTTGGAGCCGATCTTGATTTCAAAGGAACAGGCGAGGACCTCATCGCCAATCTTGGCAAAGAACATTTGACCGTTTCCACTCTCGGCGTACCGGCGGTAGACGAATCGGCAGTACTCGCGACTGCGGACGCCGAACCGACCGTTCCCAGTCGCCGCCAGCATGTCGTACATCGTGTCGCAGTTCGCGTCGGTACTCGGCACCCGCTCGACCACGACGCCGTCGCGCTGTGCCCGCTTGATCGCGCGGCGTGCGTTCTTACTGAAGCCGGCGAGCACCTCCTCCTCGGTACCGGACAGGTCGAGGACCACGGTGTACTGGTTGGGGGTGAACATGCCCGCGGGAACGTAGCCCTCGGCGAGCAGCCTCTCCGTCACGGTGTCGTCGACCTTCAGTCGAGGATCGATACGCAGTGCGAACGCACCCTGCGAAGCGGCGTACGCAGCCAGCGCCTCCACCTTCGGGAGTACCTCGCCAAGGGTGGTCCCGGACGGACCGCTCGGCACGATCCACAGCATCCCGAGGAGTGCTACGTCCTTGACGTGCACCGTCACCGCGTCATCACCGACAAAGAGGTAGCGGATCGAGTACCCGAGGGTTTCCTTCGCCTTGGCGTTGTCCAGGCCACGCCACACGTCGCCGCCATCGCGGGCCGCGACGACGAACTCGTCCCAGCGCGCAATCTCCGACACGTCCGCGGATCGAACCGCAGACAACTCAGAACCCGCCCCCCGTTGCGACATGCCACCCTCTCCGGACCGACCAACTCCGGGCAACAGAATTGCCCCCCCCCGAGGGCATACTGCCTACCGCTTGGGCACCGCGGATCGTTTCGGTTGCAGGTTCGACCGGTCGAATGACAGCGCCCCGAGCACGGACTCGTCGGGCCGTGGGACCACGGCAGCCCAGGACGTGCCGTTACTGGAGGGTCGGCCGAGTGGAAGCGTCGGCGGGTGCACCCTCGGCGTCGGTGGCGGCGCTTCCCGCGACCCCGAGGTCGTCGCGGGGGCTGAGCGAGACCAGCATCAGGTAGACCATCGCCGCCGCGAACGGCTGCAGGATCAGCGCCATCGGCGTGCCCAGCGCGGGCGTCGCGGACACGATCTGCCCGACCTCGACGTTGTCGAGCGGCGGGTAGCGCAGGTTCGTCACCGCAAGGCCGACGAGGGCCATGGTCGCGGCCCCGACCGCGGATCCGATCAGCAGGCCGGCCAGCACGATCGGTCCACGCACCGCCCGCCACAGCCAGACCGCCACGGCGGACAGCACGCCCACGATCAGCCCGATGCACAGCAGCAGCGCGACGGCGTCGAACCGGTGCAGGCTCTCGGAGGTCAGCGACGCCGCACCGTTGGTCGTCACCAGGAAGTGCTCGGCCGGGGCGAGCAGCCCCCACACCGCGCCACCGAGCGCACTGACGCCCACGAGCGCCACCACGATGCGGGCGGCGGCGCGGACCTCCGGCCTGCGGGTACCGCTGTCTACTGCTGTTGTCACGTCGCACACCCTAGTTGGTGACGCCCGACCACAGCCGAGGCAGCGAGGCCGCTCGCTCGCGCGCCGCGGCGGCGTAACGTCGGCAAGATCCTGTCGCGCCGGCAGGGTTCGTACTTCGCCACCGCCAACCTCTCTGACCCGGCCACCGGGGGCGCCGGTGGACCGAGACCGGCTGCCGTCAGCGCAGGCCCAGTAGCGCCGAGTCGAGCACCCCGTGCCGCGAGCACTTCGCCCACCAGCCGTCGGGGCTGATCTGCACGATCATCCGCCGGCCGCAGTCCTCGCAGAACCGCGGCGGCTCGAGGCCGAGCTGCGCGGCGGCGGGCGTCGTGTCCTCGACCCCCGGCACCAGCCGCAGCCCGGTGAACGGGTTGTACCGCTCGGGGAACTCCGGGTCCGCCTCGATCGCCGCGGCGACGGGCCCGGCGGGTGCCGGCTCAGAGGGTGTCATTGAACGCCTTGATCGGCATCGACAGCTCGCCGAGCAGGTCCAGGTCCGCCTCGGCCGGACGGCCGAGCGTGGTCAGGTAGTTGCCGACGATGACGGCGTTGATGCCGCCGAGGATGCCCTGCTTCGCGCCGAGGTCGCCGAGGGTGATCTCCCGGCCGCCGGCGAACCGGAGGATGGTGCGCGGCAGCGCGAGCCGGAAGGCGGCGATCGCCCGCAGCGCGTCCGACGCCGGCAGCACCTCGAGATCACCGAACGGGGTGCCGGGGCGCGGGTTCAGGAAGTTCAGCGGCACCTCGTCGGGCTCGAGCTCCGCGAGGTTCGCGGCGAACTCGGCGCGCTGTTCGAGGGTCTCCCCCATGCCGAGGATGCCGCCGCAGCAGACCTCCATGCCGGCCTCGCGGACCATCCTCAGGGTGCCCCAGCGCTCCTCCCAGGTGTGGGTGGTGACCACGTTCGGGAAGTGCGACTTCGAGGTCTCGAGGTTGTGGTTGTAGCGATGCACGCCCATCGCGGCGAGCTGGTCCACCTGCTCCTGGGTGAGCATGCCGAGCGAGCAGGCGATCTGGATGTCCACCTCGTTGCGGATGGCCTCGATGCCGGCGGCCACCTGGGCGAGCAGCTTCTCGTCGGGTCCGCGGACGGCGGCGACGATGCAGAACTCGGTGGCGCCCGACTTCGCGGTCTGCTTGGCGGCCTCGACCAGGCTGGGGATGTCGAGCCAGGCCGCGCGGACCGGCGAGGCGAACAGGCCCGACTGCGAGCAGAAGTGGCAGTCCTCAGGACAGCCGCCGGTCTTGAGGGAGATGATGCCCTCGACCTCGACCTCGGGGCCGCACCACTTCATCCGGACGTCGTGGGCGAGCGCGAGCAGCTCCTCGAGCCGGTCGTCGGCCAGCTCGAGCACGGCGAGCGTCTGCTCCTGCGTCAGCCCTTCGCCGCGCTCGAGGACCTGGTCACGGGCGACCTCGAGGATGTCGGTACGGACGGCGGCCTGGGTCACTGGGAACTCCTCGGAACTGGGACTGGGCAGGTTCGGCGCGGGAACTTGAACACCGTACAAGTTGAACGGCGTTCAGGTTAGGTTCGTGGTGGAATGGTGTCAACCACGGCGCCGGTTACCGGCCGACAGACCCAGGGAGATGTGCACGGTGCAGCTACGCAGGAAGGACGTGCTGGACGGCGCGATCGCGATCCTCGACGAGTACGGCCTCGGCGACCTCACGATGCGCCGGCTGGCCACCTCGCTCGGCGTCCAGCCCGGGGCGCTGTACTGGCACTTCCCCAACAAACAGACCCTGCTGGCCGCCATCACCGACCAGATGCTGGCCGGGGTGTCCGCCGCGCTGGATTCCCCGGAGTGGGACGTCCGGCTGCGGACCCTCGCGCACCGGATGCGCGACGGCCTGCTCGCACACCGCGACGGCGCCGAACTGGCGGCGGCGTCGTACGCGGCGCGCCTGGCCACCAACGACGCGCACGCCACCGTGACGGCGTCCTGCGTGGCGGCCGGGCTGCCCGCCGACGAGGCCCCGCTCGCCGCCGACACCCTGCTCTACTACGTCCTCGGCCAGACCATGGACGAGCAGTCCCGGATGCAGATGGACTCGCACGGCACGCTGACCGAGGAAGCGTCGCCGATGTACGAGAGCCCGCACGGCACAGCACGATTCGACTACGGACTGAGCCTGTTCGTGGACGGCGTGCGCAGCCGGCTGCGCACGCCCGTCGCCGACTAGGCACTTCGTGCTCGTGCGTGGTTGACGGGTCAGGGGACCCGTCGACCACGCACGAGTGGCGCAACCGCCTAGCGCGGTTTCAGCGCGACCTTGCGGATCTTGCCGGCCRGCGTCATCGGCAGGGACTCGACCACCTCGATCCGGTCGGGCACCTTGTACTTGGCCAGCGTGGCCCGGCACATCTCGACCAGCCGCTCGGGGTCGACCTCGGCCCCCGGCGCCGGCACCACGAAGGCGTACCCGGTCTCCCCGAAGGTCTCGTCGGGCACGCCGATCACCGCGCACATCGCCACCGTCGGATCGCTCACCAGCACGTTCTCCACCTCGGCCGGGTAGACGTTGAAGCCGCCCCGCACGTACATCTCCTTCTGGCGGCCGAGCAGGACGACGTGCCCGTCCTCGGAGCTCGACGCGACGTCGCCGGTGGCGAGCCAACCGTCGGGGCGGAACGTCGCCGCGGACTCCTCCGGCAGCTGCCAGTAGCCGGCGGCGACGCACGCGCCGCGGACCTGCAGCTCACCTGCCTCGCCCGGGGGCACGGGCACGTTCCGATCGTCGACGACGCGGCCCTCGAAGTCGCCGGTCATGGTGCCGATGCTGCGGCCGACAGTCTCCAGGGAGTCCCCCGGCGGCGAGATGACGCAGGCGCCGGACGTCTCGGACATGCCGTAGAGGTTCGCGATCCGGACCCCCTCGAACGTCGCCGCCACCTGTGCCGCCAGCGCCGGCTCGAGGTTCGACCCGCCCACCACGCACAGCCGCACGCTCGACATGTCCGCGACGGCAAGCGATTCCGCTGCCAGCACCATCTTGTACATGGTGGGGACGCCGACGAACATCGTCACCCGGGTGCCGGCCATCGCGTCGACCACCAGGTCCGGGTGGAATCTCGGCAGCAGGGCGATGGCGCCCCCGGTGGCGAGGGTCGAGCCCAGCGTGCAGGTCAGTCCCCCGACGTGGTTGAACGGCATGACGCCGAGAATCACGTCCGCGGCCGTCTGCCCGAACCGCTCCACCTGCGCGGCGGCCGAGGCGATCAGGCTGCGATGAGTGAGGGTGGCGCCCTTCGGGGTCCCGGTGGTCCCGGAGGTGTAGAGGATCACCGCCGGGTCCGCGGGCCGGATCATCGCCGCGGCACGCGCCAGCAGTTCCGGATCGGGTTCGGCGGCCGCGAGGTCCGCCCACCGCCGTCCGCCCGGGACCCCGTCCCCGCCGAGGAACACGATGTGCTCGACCGTCGGGATGTCGGGCCGGAGCCCGTCGAGGAAGGGGCCGAACTCGAATCCGTTCGACTCCGCGTCGCAGACCAGGGCCCGGGCCCCCGACTGCGTGAGCATGTGGGTGAACTCCCGCTCCCGGTAGACGACGTTGAGGGTGACCAGCACCGCCCCGATCTTCGCCGCGGCGAGGTACGCGACGATCCAGTCCGGCGAGTTCGCCGCCGCGATCGCGATACGGTCCCCGTGGCCCAGGCCCAACCGCAGCCAGCCGGTGGCCACGCGGTCGGACCGTGCGTCGATCTCGGCGTAACTCAACGCCTCACCGCCGAAGTGCACGAAGGCGGAGTCCGGGGCGGTCGCGACCCGCTCGGCGAGCAACGCCGGAATCGTGGAGGCTGGCGCGGTCATCGCACTGCCACCATCGCGCCGTCGGACCAGTTCGCACGCAGTTCGCGTTTGAGGATCTTGCCGGTGGCGGTCCTGGGCAACTCGTCCACGAACACGACCGCGCGGGGACACTTGAAGTGCGCCAACCGTTCCCGCAGCCAGGAGATCAGCTCGTCCCCGCCGACCTGCTGACCGGGCTTGCAGACGACGACGGCGGCCACCGCCTCGCCCCAGGTCTCGTCGGGGACGCCGATCACCGCGACCTCCGCCACCGCCTGATGCCGGTAGAGCTGCTGCTCGACCTCCGCCGGGTAGACGTTCTCGCCGCCGCTGATCACCATGTCCTTCTTGCGGTCCACGATCGTGTAGTAGCCGTCCTCGTCACATCGCGCCAGGTCGCCCGAGTGGAACCAGCCGTCCCGCAACTCCTCCCGGGTCGCGTCGGGCTTCTGCCAGTAGCCGGCGAAGATGTTGGGCCCCCGCATCACCAGCTCGCCGACCTCCCCGACCTGGACGTCGCGGCCGTCGTCGACGATGCGGAAGTCGACGTGCAGCACCGGCCGGCCGATGGAACCGGCGTGGGTGACCACGTCGTCGGCGTCGAGTACCGCGGCGATCGGGGAGGTCTCGGTGAGCCCGAACCCTTCGGTGAAGGTGATGCCGCGACCGCGCAGCGCCTCGATGAGCACCACCGGGCAGGGCGCGCCGCCGGAGATGGTGAACTTCAGCGAGCCGAGGTCCCGGTCGCCGATGCTCGCGGCGTTGTTGATTGCCGCCCACATCGCGGGGACACAGAAGGCGACCGTGCCCCGGTGCTGCTCGACGGCGTCCAGCCAGGCCTCGGGCGCGAAGGACTCGAGGATCACCGAGGTGGCACCGAGGTAGAGCATGGGCAGGGTGAAGATGCCGAGCGCACCGATGTGGAACATCGGGGCCGAGGTGACGTTCACGTCGCGGGGGGTGAGGCCCTCGGCGATCGAGAAGTTGTGGACGGCGTTCCACAGGAAGTTGCCGTGGGTGAGCATCGCCCCCTTGGGCCGGCCCGTGGTGCCGGACGTGTACATCACCACGCACAGGTCGTCGTGGCCGATGTCGTACTCGACGCGGGCGGGGTCGCCGGAGGCCAGCAGCGCGTCGTACGCGGAGCGCTCCCCCGCGACGCGCTGCGCGGCAGAGCCGATCTCGACGGTCTCCCGCACGTAGGTGCCGTCGGCGGCGTCGTGCACGGTCGCGGTGAGCTGCGCGGAGTGGAAGACGATGCAGGCGCCGGAGTCCTGCAGGATGTAGCGCATCTCCGGCGCGCTGAGCCGGTAGTTCACCGGGACCGTGACGGCGCCGAGCTTCGCGGCGGCGAAGAGCACCTCGAGCATGTGCGGGCTGTTGAAGGTGATCAGCGCGACGCGGTCGCCCTTGCGCACACCGCGCTGCCGCATGGCGTCGGCCAGCGCGTTGGTGCGCCGGTCGAGCTCGCCGAAGGTGAGGGCCGCGCCGGTATCGGCGTCGACGAGCGCCGTTCGATCCGGCCTGCGCAAGTGGTGGATCGACGGCCAGTTGCCAATTCCATTGTCCATCAAGGCTTCCGATCAGTGTGGTGATGGGCGTCACAGGTGGCGGACGTGCCGCCACTGTAGGCCAACCCCACGAGGCAAGCAAGCATGATTGCTTGTTTTGGGTTCCGGTCACACCCCCAGCAGGCTCGACCCCGGATCAGCCTCGGCCAGACGCTTCGCACTCGTGCGCGGCTGCCTCAGGCCGGCAGTGACTTGATGCCCCGCAACTGCACCGCCCACACCGCCGCGATCTTCGCCCGGCGAGCCGAATCGTCCGCGAGCACGTCGGCCAGCCCGAGGCCGCGCGCGAGGTCGAGCGTCGCCTGGATCATCCGGTGCGTGTCCGGGTCCGAGTCGTCCGCACGGAGCAGCCGTACCGCGAGGTCGTGCACGGCGCGGGCAAACTTCCGCTCGAGCGGGAGGACGTGCTTCCGGAGTTCCTCGTCGGCGCCGGCGACGGTCCACACCTGCAGCGCGGCCTTGAACAAGGTGCCGGAGTAGTAGTCGAGCAGCAGCCCGACCACGTGCTCCTCGCGCCCCTCGTCCTCGACGAACCGCCCCAGCTCCTCGTCGACCTGACGCACCCGCTGGTCGAACATGTAGTCCAGCGCCGCGRTGATSAGGTCCTCGCGGGTCGGGAAGTGATGCTGCAGCGCGCCGCGGCTGGTGCCGGCGGCGTCGGCGATCACGCCGACAGTGGACGCGTTCCAGCCCTTCGTGGCCAGGCACTGCACCGCGGACTCGAGGATCTTCCGCCGAGTCGACCGGCTCCGCCGCTCCTGCCCGGTGATGCTGTCGTCGCCAGGGAGGCCGTCGTCGGGATTCGTCACGAAGCCAGATGTTAGCCGACGAATTCAAACAAGCAGGCATGCTTGCTTGCGTGTTTGGGCACTGCTAGCGTCGCCCGGAACGTCAGTGTGACGGCCACCACAGAGGAGTGCCATGCAGCCCGATCTCGCCGGAATCCCGCCCGTGCACGTCAATCTCGCCACCCGGGTGGTGGTCGGCGACGCCCTCACCCGCACCGCGCAGATGTTCGGGGCACGCACGGCCGTCGTCGACGGCGGACGCGAGGTGACGTACCGGGAGCTCGACGAGACGTCCAACGCTCTGGCCCACGCACTGCTCGACACCGGCCTCACGCGCCAGCAGCCGGTCGCGATGCTGATGCGCAACACCTGGCAGTTCGTCGCCACCTACTTCGCCTGCGCCAAGTCGGCGCTGGTCGCAATGCCGGTGAACATCGCCCTGTCGCCCGACGACATCGCCTGGATCCTGCGAGACGCAGGCGTCACGACGATCGTCGCCGACGCCGCCGCACTGCCCCTGCTCGAGACGTTCCTGGCGGGCGAGCACCCCGAGCTGACCGTCGTCGCAGTGGGCGAGAGCTCCCCCGTCACCGTCGGCGACCTGGACGTGATCGACTGGGACGAGTTCGCCGCACGCGGCTCCCGGACCGCCGTCGAGGTGATCGTCGAGGACCGCGACACCGTCCAGTGCCTCTACACCTCGGGCACCACCTCCCGACCCAAAGGCGTTCTGGTCAGTCATGTCTCGGTACTGGTCGGCGGCATGACCAACGCCCTGCAGATCGGGCACAGCTGGGGCGCCGACCCCTCCACGCTGGTCAACGTCCTGCCGCTCTTCCACACCACCGCCCTGAACACCCTGGTCCTGCCGGTGCTCTTCACCGGCGGCGCGGTGGTTTTGCACGCACAGTTCGACCCCGCCGCGATCCTCGCGGACATCGAGCGACACTCGGCGACGCACCTGATGCTGCTGCCGATCATGTACCGAGCGCTCCTCGCCGCCCGCGGCGAGATCGGCGCCGGTCTGCCGTCGGTGCGGCGCGCCGTCTACGCGATGGCGCCGATGCCGGCCGAACTCCTCGACCAGGTGGACGAACTGTTCCCGAATGCCGCGGTGATCCTGGGCTCCGGGCAGACGGAGGTGGTGCCCGCGACCGTCCTGCAGTGGGAAGAGCACCGTCACACCAAGGCCAACTCCTGGGGTCCGGCGACCCCGACGGTCCGGATCGGCATCATGGACTCGGAGGGATCACTCGTCCCCGACGGCGACACCGGCGAGATCGTCTACCGCGGACCGCATGTGGCGAGCGGCTACTGGAACAACCCCGAGGCCAACCGGGCGGCCTTCGCCCACGGCTGGTTCCACAGCGGCGACATCGGGCACCTCGACGACGAGCAGGTGGTCTGGTTCACCGACCGGCTCAAGGACATCATCAAGTCGGGCGGCGAGAACGTCTCCTCGGTCGACGTCGAGCGGGTGGTCATCTCCGCGCCCGGCGTGGCCGAGTGCTCGATCGTCGGTGTGCCCGACCAACGCTGGGGCGAGGCGGTGTGCGCCGTGGTCGTGGCGAGCGACCCGGCGGCCGTCGACGACGAGTTCGCCGCACGGGTGATCGCGCACGCCAAGTCGAACCTCGCCGGGTTCCAGGTGCCCAAACGCGTCGTGGTCGTGGACTCGTTGCCCAAGACCGCGACCGGCAAGACCCGCAAGCACGCGCTGCGCGCCCAGCTCGCCAACTGAACCCGGCACCCCCGAAAGGTCCTACGGCCCCATGGAATCCACCGATCGTCAGTTCTTCCCCGTCCCAGAGATCACCGATCTGCCGGGCGGCATGCAGTCGCTCTTCGCGAAGGCGGAGGCCGAACTCGGCTTCGTGCCCAACGTCTTTCGTGCGTACGCGCACCGGCCCGAACGCTTCTCCAGTTGGTTCTCGCACTACCGACAACTCAACGAGCCGACCGAGACGCTGAGCCTGGCGGACCGGGAGATGATCGCGGTGGTCGTGTCCAACATCAACGGCTGCACGTACTGCCTGGTCTCGCACACCCACGCGCTGCGCGTCGAACTCGGCGACGTCGTGAAGGCCGATCAGATCACGTTCAACTGGCGCCACGCCGGACTGGACGATCGCCAGCGCGCCATCTGCGGGTACGTCGAGAAGCTCACCAAGGACCCGGCGACCGTCGAGCGCTGCGACCTCGAGGCCCTCTCGGCCGCCGGGCTGACCGACCAGGACATCTGGGACGTCGTCGAACTCGCGTCGATGTACGCGTTCACCAACCGGATGTCCCTGGCGATGGGCCACACGCCCAATGCCGAGTACCACCACCACGACCGGGCGGTCGACTCGTAACTGAGCGGTCGAGCCTGCGGCTTGTGCGCACTTTTGGCCCCCAGTGCAACCAAAAGCACTCACGAGCCGCAGGCCCTTCACCAGGCGAAACATCATTGTGATCGAATGCGCGTGCGAGTAGAATTTGGTGTATGAAACTCGACGCCATGCTCACCGACCCCGCCGGGGTCGAGGCATGGCGACTCGACGAAACCGAGTTGGCCACGTCGGTTCCGGAACTGTCGGAGAAGATCCTCGAGCTCGAAGCCCTGCGCGTCCGGTTGGTGCACGAGGCCGACCAGAGATGCGTGCCCAACCATGTCGGTGCCGCTGACACCGCGTCCTGGCTCGCGGACGCCACCCACATGACCGCCGGCCAGGCGGGCAGGATCGTCCGCCTCGGTCGTGAGTTGCCGCTGCACCCGCGGATGGCCTCCGCCCTCGACGCCGGCCGGATCGAACTCGGCCACGTCCAGGTGATCGTCAACTTCCTCGCCCGACTCGAAAAACTCACCGTCGACCAGCCGGCCGAGCCGGTGGAGACCGACTGGGCCCACCCCGACCCCGAAACCGGTCGACCCGACGACTGCCAGGCCTACCTCCTCATCGCCGCCCTACTCGAGAACGTCACCGTCCTCCGCCGACGAGCACGAGCACTGGAGTTGCTCCTGCAACTCGACGGGACCGTGCCACCCGACGGGGAAAACCCCGAACTCAACGAGTTCTTCGCCAGCACCACGCTCGGTGGTCGGATGCACGTGAAAGGCACCTTCGACGCCGAGACCGGCGAAGCCCTCCAGACCGCCCTGTCGGGACTGTCGAAGCCGCACCCGACCACCGACGACGGCGGTCACCCGATCCGGGACCCCCGCTCCGCAGCCAAACGCCGCGCCGACGCCCTCGAACAGATCATCCGCGGCCACCTCGACAACGCACGCGGCCCGATGGAGGGCGGCGAACGACCCCACGTCACCGTGACCATCGACGTCGACGCCCTCAAGGACGCGGTCTCCGCGACGGCGCCGACACCCGCGACCGGAGCCTGGTCCGGAAACGACTGGGACTACCACACCGACAACGCAACCGGACCCGTCGGCGAGCACGAGGGTTGCACCAGCCCCGCCGGTTTCAGGCCACCCCGCCGGTACCGCCGCGGTCGTCACGCCAGCATGCCGTGGGCAGGCCCCATCTCCGCCGCCATCGCGGCCCGGATCTCCTGCGACGCCCAGGTCACACCTGTCTTCGTCGACCGGAACGGCAACCCCCTCGACGTCGGCGTCACCACCCGCATCATCTCCCCGAGACTGCGGAAAGCCCTGGTAGCCAGGGACTGCGGCTGCGCGTTCCCAGGCTGCGGCCGACCCGCGGCGTGGACCGACGCCCACCATGTTCGCCACTGGAGCAACGGCGGCCCCACCGCCCTGTCAAACCTGGTGCTGCTCTGCAAGAAGCACCACACGATCATTCACAGGAACCACTGGGCCGTGCAGATCGAATCAGACGGGTTCCCGTGGTTCACGCCCCCGGCCTGGGTGGACCCGTTACGAAGACCACGGCCGGCTCACAACCGGCGCGCGATCCACACGGTCTGACCCGCAGGCACAGGCCCGTTCGCCAAAAGACCTGTACCCCCGCCACAACCGGTCCGCGCCGCATCAAGGGTGGATCCGGTCAGCTCCACGGCCATGCCCCACCGGCCGACCACCTGTCGGCCGACCACACTGCCGCCACGCCGGCCAGCGGTTGTGCCCAAAGCCAACAGGGCGTTTCATGGCAGGGGTGAGCGAATCCACCGGGATCGACCCCACCGCCGCACCCAGCGGCACCGGCTGCGCCGAGTGCCTCGATCTCGACGGCTGGTGGTTCCACCTTCGCCGCTGCGCCCAGTGCGGCCACATCGGCTGCTGTGACAGCTCCCCCGGCCAGCACGCCACCCGGCACGCCGAGGCCACCGGGCATCCGTTGATCACCAGCTTCGAACCCGACGAGGACTGGTACTACGACTACCGGGACCAGCAGATGTACGAGGGTCCCGCGCTGGCGCCGCCGCGGCACCACCCGCTGGACCAGCCCACACCCGGACCAGCTGGGCGGGTGCCTCCCGACTGGACCGAACAACTCCACTGACCGCCCCGGCATCCCCCGGCACACGGGCGGCGCCTGAACCAACCGCACGCGATGCCGCTCGGCGGTCGCCCGATCCCGACCGCGGCACCGCCTGAGCGGGTGCCCGTGAACACGGAAATCCCGCCAGACCGCCACACTGATTCACGTCGTGACCTCCCGTTCTTCCCCGTCTGGAGCCCAGTGCGTCCACACTGAGGTAACGACATCAGCCGAGGGGGCAGGATGACGCCAACTCAGGGTCGCCGACATCGCCCGAGGAGTCGCGTCGCGATCGCGATCGCCGTCGCGCTCACCGCGGGTCTGCTCGCCGTCCCCGCTCAGGCGCAGCCCGCCCCACCGCCCGCCGCGGTCCAGGACGGGCCCGGCAGCGTGGTCACCGCCACCCCGCTGTCCGGGGACTCGGTGCCGGGCGGCGTCGCGCACGCGTCGGTGCTGAAGTACCGGACCACCGGCCCGCAGAATGCGCCGGCGCTGAGCACCGGCGCTGTGTTCGTGCCGCCCGGAACCCCGCCGCCCGGCGGGTGGCCGGTGATCTCGTGGGCGCACGGGACGGTCGGGATCGCCGACGCCTGCGCCCCTACCGTGTCCGGGAAGATGGTCGGCCCGTACCTGCAACGGTGGCTGGCCCAGGGGTATGCCCTGGTGGCAACGGATTACGTGGGACTCGGCACTCCGGGCGTCCATCCCTACCTGGACGGCCCGTCGGAGGCGCACAGCGTGATCGACATGGTGCGGGCGGCCCGCGCCGTGACGCCGTCGCTGTCGGACCGGTGGGTGGCGCTCGGCCAGTCGCAGGGCGGGCAGGCCGCCATGGTCACGGCGTCGATCGCGACCACCTACGCCCCGGAGCTGGACTACCGCGGCGTCGTCGCGACCGGCGTCCCGGCAAACCTGGACCGACTCGCGCCACTGGTCGGACCGGGATTTCCGGAACTTCCGCTCGAGGGAACCACGGTGTTCATCGCGTATGTCCTCGCCGGTCTGCGTGCGGCGCAACCGAACCTGGGGCTCGACAGCTACCTGAGTCCGGTCGGCCTCCGGGTCCTCGATCAGGTGCAGTCGCTGTGTTACGCGGACGCGGCTCCCCTGCTCGCGGGCATCTCGATCGGCGACCTGATGTCCCGCCAGTTGGACGATCCCGTGGTGCTCGACGCGGTGCGCCAGTCGCTGCACGTGCCCGCGTCCGGCTACGACCGGCCGGTGTTCCTGGGGCAGGGCCTGCTCGACACGATGGTGCCCGCACCATTCGCGCTGACCCTCGCCGCGGAGATGGCCGTCAACCGCCAGGACATGGTGTTCCGGACGTATCCGGCGGGCCACATCGAGACCATGCTGGCGGCGCAACCGGAGGCGATGGATTTCGTGCGCGGACTGTTCGGCGGCTGACCGAGGCGCGCGTGCCACGGTTGTCGACTTCGCATCGCCACCCACCTCCCCTTTTCGTCGAGCCTGCCTCGCGGTCGCGGCCGAACCAGGAGACCGGCGACCCGGCCGCTCAGCGCCGCCGCGCGTACTCGACGACGGCAACCCCGGAGCCGAAGGTGCGGGTGTCCACCACGTCGAACGCGCCGGGCTGGTACGCACCGGGCGCGAACAACGGGATGCCGGCGCCGAACAGCACCGGATGACGCTTGATCACGAGGCGGTCGACCTCGTCGACGAGTTGGCCCGCCAGGTGGCCGCCGCCGCACAGCCAGATGTCCGCGCCGGGCTCCTGTTTGAGCTCGCGGACCACATCGACGGGGTCGGCGTCGGTCACGGTGAGGTTCTCGGCCTGGGCGCGGTGACTGCCGGAGAACACGATCTGACGCAGGTGGCGGTACGGGCTGGTCCCGCCCGGCTCGTCCAGGCCGACGGCGTAGGTGTTCCAACCCATGAGGACGGTGTCGAACCGGGTCCCGGGCTGGGCGACGCCGAGGTGCTCGGCCGCCGCCGTGGGGAGCGCGTCGGCATAGCGCGCGAGATCGCCCATGTGGTCCCCCTCCATGAGGAACGCATCGAACTGACCGTTCGGACCGGCGATGTACCCGTCCAGGCTGACGGCGACGTAGTACACGAGTTCACGCATTCCCACTCCAATCACTTCAGGTGTAGTGGTTAAAGTACAACAGATGTAGTGATTCGGCTAGGATTTCTCCATGGCACGCAACGACGAGCGCCGGAAGCTGCTGGCGGACGCAGGCCTGAGGGTCCTGGCCGACGAGGGCGCGCGGGGTCTCACGCACCGTGCGGTCGATCGCGCCGCCGACGTCCCCCTGGGGACCACCTCGAACTACTTTCGCAGCCGCGACGCCCTCGTCGCCGGGCTGGTGGAGCGCATCGGCGAGCGGCTGACGCCGAGCGCGGACGTGCTCGCATCGCTGGCCGACCGGGAGCCCAGCCGTGAGTTGTTCGCCGACTACGTGCGCTACATCGTCCGGCGGCTGACCGAGAATCGCGAGGTGACGTTGGCACTCTTCGAGCTCAGGCTCGAGAGCGGACGACGCCCCGAGGTGGCCGAGATGCTCTCGCACTGGGGACGATCGGGCTTCGAGGCGGACGTGGCCTTCAACACCGCGGCCGGCCTACCCGGCGGTGCCCGCGAGATCGCGCTACTGCACTACGCCGTCGACGGGCTCGTCTTCGACCGGCTCACCACGCCACTGATGCCCGACCGGTCGACCGACGAGATCATCGACGACCTGGTCGCGGGCCTCCTCCCGAAGTGAGCAGCACTCGACTCACCACGCGATGTTGATCGGCCCCGGCGTCCACGTGCCCGAGCGCGGCACCGTCGCGGTGTCGAGTTGTGCCGGTACGGCATTCGCGTCACGGCGGGTGTACTTCTCCAGGCTCCCCCAGTCCTGGTCCCAGTCGTCGTCGAGGTAGGTCGGCAGGGTGCGGCCGGTGGCGGTCAGGTCGATCCACCCCAGGGGGCCGCCGCCGAAGTGGTCCTGCCACAGGCTCGTCATCACCGCGCCGGGGCGGTCCCCGAGGATGCGGTATTCCGGGATCTCGGCGACGCCGAGGCGATGGTTGAACGGCTGCTGGCACGGGAACTGCAGCGCCACTTCCCAGTCGATCATGGTGGGCGTGTCGGGCCCGACCAGCGAGTCGAGGGTCTGGGTCTGCGGGACCCGCGGCGGCGTGACGGCGAGCCACTGGTCCGGCCGGATGTCGCTGTCCGCGACCACGATCCGGACGGCATTTGCCTCGGTCGGGAGCTGGTCGAGCGGCACCCGGAGGTTGCGCCACGAGGGGGCCGGGCCGATGTCGATGGGCAGCGCGCTGCCCAGCTTCTGGACGGTCCCGTCCGCCCCGCGGACACCGTAGTCGAGGTCGATGCGGGCACCCGGGGTCGCGATCCCGTCGGAGTTCACCGAGTACACCCGGCCCGCGACGGACATCGAGACGAGGTCACCGCCGGCGGGGAGGGCGTACCAGTCCGAGGTCAGCGACGCCGGGCCCTTCGCCCCGTAGCTGCCGAGGACCGGCGTCCGGGCCGGGTCCAGACCGAAGGGCAGTGCGACGGAACTGCCGTTGATGCCGGAGGCGCCCTGGCCGCCGGCGGTGCCGGCGGCGTTGCTGGACTTGGCGTCCTCGTTGTCCAGGGAGGTGGCCATGCCCTCGGAGGCGGCCTTCTCGTCGGACGTGAGGTCGCCGGCCACCCCGTTCGGGGTGAACCCGACGTTCTGCACCCCGAGTGCGGTCCCGGCCGCGGCGGTGAGCGGTTGCAGCACGGACGCGTTGGTGTCCGTCTCGACCAGTACGTCCTCGGCCAGGCCACAGGCGTGTCCGGCCAGGGCACCGATGTTGGATTTTGCGACAGAGAAGGACGGGTACTGGGCGATGGCGCCCTTGGTCATCGAGAGTACGAAGAACACGACCATGAGCCCGGCCGCGACGGCCAGCGGGGGGATCGACCACACGCGGCCGACAGACGCCGACCGGTCCTCGTGCGGTTCCCGGACGAAGCACCAGGCCGCCACGAGCAGCATCACCACGGTGGCGGCGAGCAGGACGGTGCCCGCGCCGACCCCGGCGATCATCACCGGCTTGTCCCAGAACGGCACGCCCCAGGCCGAGATGTACCACCAGCTGTTGCTGCTGGTGAAGGCGAGCGCGAGGACGAACAGCACCGCGGCCGCGAACAGTGCCCGGTTGCGCCTCGACCTCAGCACCAGCGGGCCCACCGCGACGGCGGTCAGCACCGCGAGCGAACCGGCCAGGCTGGCGAACACCCCGAAGTGGTGGGTCCACTTGGTCGGCGTGAACATCATGAGCACCATCGCGGCGGCGGTGATGCCGATGATCCGACGGGACGGGCCGGACGCGGTGCCGGGGATCCGCCCGCCACGCCGCAGCATCACCACCAGGCTCGCGACGATCGAGAGCACCATCACGAACACCCCGAACCGTCGGGCCAGGGACCCGTCGGCGTTGATGTTGAACAGCCACTCGTAGCGCTTGTACTCCTCGAACCAGGCGTTGGTCGGCGGGATCGCATGGACCCGCTGCATCTCGAGGACCGCGGCGAGGGACTGGTCCGCGAAGGCGGCGACGAGGATGACCAGGCCCGCCGCGACGATCGGGCCGAGCAGAGCGAGGTAGCCGACGGTCTTGGCGCGCGCCCAGACGATCTGCAGCACCGGCCGCGCACCCGCGATCAGGGCACCGAAGCAGATGATGCCGGAGGGCCCGACGGTCACCGTGAGCGCCGCGACGAGCACCGCGGCGGCGGCCGGGAGCAGGCGCCGGGTGGCGATGGCGCGTTCGACGGAGCACCACGTCAGCAGCACGCCCGCGGCGACGATCGGCTCGGGGCGCAGGCCGTTGTTGTACGGCAACCAGAAGGCGAGGAACACCAGTGCGCCCGTCCACAGCGCGACGCGGTTCCGGCCGACCGCGACGCCGAGTCGCGGCGCCACCTCGCGGCTGATCACGAGCCAGCAGACGATGCCGGCGATCAGCGCGGGGAGCCGGACCCACGGGCTGGCGGTGGACACGGTCGTCATCAGCGCGAGCAGGTCGTAGTACGGGGTGCCGAACGGCGCCTCCGGGACCCCGAACCAGCGGAAGTAGTTGGCCATGTAGCCCGACTCGAGCGACGTCCTGGCCATGGTGAACTGGTAGCCGTCGTCCGAGGTGGTGGCGCCGATGAAGTGCCACAGCACCAGGGTTCCGACCACCACCGCGTCGATCGGGGTGAACTTCCACCAGCGCGCGGGCAGGAACCGGCGGGACCGCCGGCCGTCGAGTCCGTCGATACGGTGCAGCGCGACCAGCGCGACGGCGGTCGCCAGCACCGCGACAATCATGGCGACGAGCTTGACCGCGGACGGCGTGGACGTGAACCGGGTGTCGAGGTCGGCGTTCACCGCGAGACCGCCCGGAGGGTCACCCTGCAGGTCGCTGAACACGCCCACCAGCTGCGGGCGGAAGTCCCCGTCGAGGGTGGTGGGATCACCGCCGGTCAGCGTGGTGACGGTCCGCTCCGGGTTCGACGCCACGGTCACCGAACGGCCGGCCAGGTCGTCGACGGGGATCGAGAGCAGGGTCTGGTCCCGTTGCACGACGTCGAACTGTGCGGGGGCGCCGTCCGCGCCGGGGGTCACCCGGGCGACGAGGCCGTAGCGCGCCGCGTCCGGCGCGCCCACCGGAGCGGTCGAGACCACCACACCGCCGGACGAGGCGAGCTGCGCCGCCGCGGCGGCGGGAATCGACACGTCGAACTCGACCGGAGCGTAGGAAACCAGCGGGGCCTCGATGCTGGTGAGCGAATCCGCCTGCGGCCAGGACAGACTCGCGGTCTCCTGCTGCACGGGCAGGAACGGCACCGACAGCGCGGCCAGGATTCCGAGGACCGATGCGACGATCGCCACGAGCCGACTTCGAGCGGCCCCGGAACGGGGCACCGATGTCATATCGGATTGATCTGTTTGTGGTCGCTCGTCCACGGCGCTGTCGGTCACGACGCTCGATGCTAGACGGCTCGCCGCGGCGCCGTTCCTGATCCTCGTTTGTCGTTGTGGCCGATTTGCCGGTTTCGACCCGGCCACCAGCCGTTTCCTCAGCTTCCCCGATTGGACGGCCGAGACATGCATCACCGAACCCGCTACTGGTCTTACCACTTGACCTCTTGCCAATTCCGGGCCTAGCCTGTCCTCATGTTCGAGCCAATCGCACGACAGTCGGCGTCCGGCGCGGTGTACGACCAGATCACCACCCGGGTCCTCGGCGGCGACCTCGGGCCTGGCGACGCACTGCCGAGTGAACGCAACCTCGCCGAGGCGTTCGGCGTCTCGCGTCCCGCGGTCCGCGAGGCCATCGGGAAACTCGCACAGGCCGGACTGGTGGAGGTCCGCCAGGGCGACGCCACCTCCGTCCGCGACTTCCGCCGCCACGCGGGCCCCGAACTGCTCGGCGCCCTCCTGGTGCAGGGCGGCCGCCCCGACTGGTCGGTCGCGCGCAGCGTGCTCGAGGCCCGGCGACTGATCGGCGTGCAGGTGGCGCGGTTGGCCGCCGGCCGGGCCGACGGATCCCTCGCCGAGAACCTCCGCGCCGCGGTGGCCACCCTCGCCTCGGACCCGGATCCGATTGCGCAGCAGCAACACGCCCTCGCGTTCTGGGAGCACGTCGTCGACGGCACCGACTCCATCGCCTTCCGGCTGATCTTCAACAGCCTGCGCAACGCCTACGAGCCGACCATGACGGCGATGGCCGTGGTGATGGTCGCCGAGGTGGGCCGCACCGATCTCTACCGGGACCTCACCACCGCGATCGAGGCCAACGACGAGGACGGCGCGGAGCGCGTCGCCACCACCCTGCTGGACCTCGGGACCGCGGCGCTGACCGCCGTCATCGACGAACTGCAGTCACACGATTCGGAGCCGGAGCGATGACCACCGAGCCCTCGACGACCAAGCGCCAGCTCCGCCGCTCCCTCGGCCTGCGCGAGGCCGCCGCGGAGTTCTGGTGTCACCCGTCACCGTGGATGATCGGCGGCATGCTGGTCGCGGCCGCCGCGGCGCGGGTCGCCGTCGGCGACTGGCAGCCCACCGACGCGCTGGTGCCGGCAGCGATGCTGGCGGTGTTCCCGTTCGCGGAGTGGGTCATCCACGTCTGCATCCTGCACTGGCGACCGCGGCGGCTCCTCGGCGTCACCGTGGACTCGCTGCTCGCGCGCAAACACCGTGAGCACCACGGGAACCCGCGGGACGTGCCGCTGATCTTCATCCCGTGGCGCACCCTGATACTGCTGATTCCGACGCTGATCGCGATCGCGCTGCTCGCATTCCCCCGGACCGGGCTCGGGCTGACCTTCCTGCTGACCCTCGGCGCCATGGGCCTGGTCTACGAGTGGACGCACTACCTGATCCACACCGACTACAAGCCCAGGCATCGGATCTACCGCGCGGTGTGGCGTAACCACCGGCACCACCACTTCAAGAACGAGCACTACTGGTTCACCGTCACCACCACCGGCACCGCGGATCGACTGCTGGGCACCTACCCGGACCCCGAGACCGTCGAGACCTCCCCCACCGCACGGAATCTGCACGCGGCGGGCCCGACGCGGCGCTGACGCCGCCGGGTCATCTCCCCTGGGTCATCTGCCCGGGCGACGGAAGAGCTTGTTGCCCAGCCAGACGATCGGGTCGTACCGCTTGTCCGCGACCCGTTCCTTCATCGGGATCAGCGCGTTGTCGGTGATGCGGATGTTCTCCGGGCACACCTCGGTGCAGCACTTGGTGATGTTGCACAGGCCCAGCCCGTGCTGCTCCTGCGCGGTGTCCCGGCGGTCGGCGACATCGAGGGGGTGCATCTCGAGTTCCGCGATCCGCATCAGGAACCGCGGTCCGGAGAAGGCCGGCTTGTTCTCCTCGTGGTCGCGCACCACGTGGCAGGTGTTCTGGCACAGGAAGCACTCGATGCACTTGCGGAACTCCTGCGAACGTTCGACGTCCACCTGCTGCATCCGGTAGTCCCCCGGCGCCAGGCCGGCGGGTGGGGTGAACGACTGGACCTCGCGAGCCTTGACGTAGTTGAAGGACACGTCGGTGACCAGGTCCCGGATCACCGGGAAGGCCCGCATCGGGGTGACGGTGACCACCTCGTCCTCCGCGAAGGTGGACATCCGGGTCATGCACATCAACCGGGGCCGCCCGTTCACCTCGGCCGAGCACGACCCGCACTTGCCGGCCTTGCAGTTCCACCGCACCGCGAGGTCCGGGGCCTGCGTCGCCTGCAGCCGGTGGATGATGTCGAGGACCACCTCGCCCTCGTTCACCTCCACCGCGTAGTCCTCGAGGTCACCGCCGTCGGAGTCGCCGCGCCACACCCGGAAGGACGCCTGGTAGCTCATGTCGGGTCTCCCTTCCCGGGATGACCGATGAGCTCGGCACCCGTGTAGTACTTGGACAGCTCACCGAAGTCGAAGAGCGCCAACAGGTCCGGGCGCATCGGCGTCTGCGGTTCGGGCATGACGGAGACGTCCGGCACCGTGACCTGCGCGTCGCCGGCGGTCCCGCCGATCACGCTGCAGACCAGCAGCGTGTTGCGCCACTGCGCCTCCATGTCCGGATGGTCGTCGCGGGTGTGGCCGCCGCGGCTCTCGGTCCGCATCAGCGCGGCCTTGGCGACGCACTCGCTGACCAGCACCATGTTCCGCAGATCCACCGCCAGGTGCCAGCCCGGGTTGAACTGCCGGTGCCCCTCCACGGTGACGGTGTCGATCCGCTGCCGGATCGACTCGAKGCGCGCGAGCGCGGACCGGATCTCGGCGTCCGTGCGGATGATCCCCACCAGGTCGTGCATGCACTGCTGCAGTTCGGTGTGCAGCGTGTACGGGTTCTCGGCGACCACGCCGCCGGGCGGCGGGTCGAACGGCGCGAGTGCCATCTTCGCGGCCGAGTCCACGGCGGCGTCCGCGACCTGCGGCCGGCGCCCCAGCGACTCGACGTAGCCGGCCGCACCGAGACCCGCCCGGCGGCCGAACACCAGCAGGTCCGAGAGCGAGTTGCCGCCCAGCCGATTGGAGCCGTGCATCCCGCCGGAGCACTCCCCCGCCGCGAAAAGTCCGGGGACACTGGAGGAACCGGTGTCCGGGTCCACCTCGATACCGCCCATCACGTAGTGACAGGTCGGCCCCACCTCCATCTGCTCCTTGGTGATGTCGACGTCGGCGAGTTCCTTGAACTGGTGGTGCATCGACGGCAGCCGGCGCACGATCTCCTCCGCGGGCATCCGCGACGCGATGTCCAGGTACACGCCGCCGTGTTCGGTGCCGCGCCCGCCCTTGACCTCGGAGTTGATTGCCCGCGCCACCTCGTCTCGTGGCAGCAGGTCAGGGGTGCGTCGGGCACTTTCGTTGTCCCGCAACCACTTGTCGGCCTCCTCCTCCGTCTCGGCGTACTGGCCCTTGAACACCGCCGGGATGTAGTCGAACATGAACCGGTTGCCGTCGGAGTTCTTGAGCACGCCGCCGTCGCCGCGCACCCCCTCCGTGACGAGGATGCCCTTGACGCTGGGCGGCCACACCATCCCGGTGGGGTGAAACTGGACGAACTCCATGTTGATCAGGTTGGCCCCGGCCCGCAGCGCCAGCGCGTGCCCGTCGCCGGTGTACTCCCACGAGTTGGAGGTGACCTTCCATGACTTGCCGATCCCGCCCGTCGCCAGCACCACCGCCGGCGCCTCGAACAGCACGAACCGGCCGGACTCCCGCCAGTAGCCGAACGCGCCGGCGATCGCGCCGCCACCCTCTTGGCCCTCGGGATCGCCGCCGCCGAGCAGCAGTTCGGTGATCGTGCACTCCGCGAAGACCTTCACCCGGGACTCGTAGTCACCGGTCTCCGCGAAGTCCTCCTGCTGCAGCGAGACGATCTTCTGCTGCATGGTGCGGATCAGTTCCAGGCCGGTGCGGTCGCCGACATGCGCCAGTCGCGCGTAGGTGTGGCCGCCGAAGTTGCGCTGGCTGATCCGACCGTCCGGCGTGCGGTCGAACAGGGCGCCGTAGGTCTCGAGTTCCCACACCCGGTCCGGGGCCTCGCGCGCGTGCAGTTCGGCCATCCGCCAGTTGTTGAGGAACTTGCCGCCGCGCATGGTGTCCTGGAAGTGCACCTGCCAGGAGTCCTTGGAGTTGGCGTTGCCCATAGCCGCCGCGCAGCCGCCTTCCGCCATCACGGTGTGCGCCTTGCCGAACAGCGACTTGCAGACCACGGCGACGGACAGGCCCCGTTGGCGGGCCTCGATCACCGCCCGCAGGCCGGCGCCCCCCGCCCCGATCACCACGACGTCGTAGCTGTGCCGTTCGACCTCGGCCACCCCGGTCTCCCCTCCGCTGACGCTGTGATGTTCTCGCTGGTTGACGCCGCCCTAGTTGACGAATCGCAGATCCGAGATGGTGCCGCTGGCCACGAGCATGATGTAGAAGTCGGTGAGCATCAGAGTGCCGAGGGTGGTCCAGGCCAGTTGCATGTGCCGGGTGTTGAGGACGCTCACCTTGGTCCAGATCCAGTACCGGACCGGATGGGCCGAGAAGTGCTTGAGCCGGCCGCCGGTGATGTGACGACAGGAATGGCAGGAGAGCGTGTACGCCCACAGCAGCAGCACGTTCACCGTGATGATCACTGTGCCGAGCCCGACACCGAAACCACCGGAACCGCCGTGGAAGGCCTTCACCGCGTCATAGGTGTTGATCAGCGACACGATCAGGGCGACGTAGAAGAAGTACCGGTGGGCGTTCTGCACGACCAGCGGCAGCCGGGTCTCACCGGTGTAGCTGGTGTGCGGCTCGGCGACCGCGCAGGCCGGCGGCGCAAACCAGATCGAGCGGTAGTAGGCCTTGCGGTAGTAGTAGCAGGTGATCCGGAACCCGAGCAGGAAGGGCAGTACCAGGAACCCGAGCGGAATCCACATCGGCAGTTCGCCGACGAAGGTGCCGAAGTGGCTCGACCCCGGCACGCAGGAGTCGCTGACGCACGGCGAGTAGAACGGCGTGAGGTAGTGGTACTCGTCCACCCAGTACGCGGTCCGCACAAAGGACCGGATCGTCGCGTACACCACGAAGACGGCCAGACCCAGCGTCGTGAGCAGCGGCGGCTGCCACCAACGGTCGGTGCGTAGCGTGCGCGCCGAAATGCTCGCCCGGCGCGGCGATCGGACCCCCGCCGAATCGCGCGCGGGCGCGCTCACTGGTGCTCGTGGGGATGACCGCCGACGCCCTCGTCGTCGGCGCCCAGCCAGAGCGTCTGGTCGTAGGGGGCTTCGGGGACCGGCACGCGCTCGGACTCGCCGACGGGATGCGCCAGGCGCGGCGGCGACTCGTCGAGTTCGGTCGCGTCGATGCCGAGCCGTTCGACGTCGTTCGCGAGCCGACGGACCGCGGCGGCGTCGCCGTAGACCGTCCGCAGCGACCCGACGCACTGGCGCAGGTGACCGATCGTGCGGTTGAGTTCCATCATTTCGGTGGTGGACATTCGAACCTCCGACACAGATGACGTGATCGCTATCACATTACGTCATCCCGGTGCCACCGGTGGCCGGGTTGGGCGAGGTCAGAAGAACGGCTCGAGGACGCCCACGTCGAACCAGCTCGGAGCCGCCGCGACGAAGTCCGCGCGGCTCGACGCCCCGGCGCCGGCGGGCACCCGGCCGAGCAGGGGCACACCCGTGACCTCGGGCAGGTCCGCGAGATTGCAGCGCGCGGCCAGGTCCGGCTCGCCGGGCCACGACCCGACGACCAGCCCCGGGCACGACAGACCGGCGGCGCTCAGCGTGGCGACRGTGAGGGCGCTGTGGTTGAGCGTGCCCAGGCCCGCCGAGGCCACCACCAGCACCGGCGCATCCAGTTCCCTCGCCACGTCGACGAGCGTGAACCCCTGCGCGCCAAGGCGAACCAGCAGCCCACCCGCGCCCTCGACCAGCGTGAGGTCGTGGCCGGCGTCGAGGAACCGGACGGCGTCGGCGACCGCGCCGAGTTCGAGCATCGGCAGGTCCGCCCGCCGGGCGGCGGTGTCGGGGGCCAACGGCTCCGGGTAGCGGGCCAGCTCGACGGTCCCGGTCACGCCCGAGAGTCGTTGCACCTCGGCGAGATCGCCCGGTTCGCCCGGCCCCACCCCGGTCTGGGCGGGTTTGCACACCGCGACCGTCCGGCCCAGCGAGCCGGCCAGTGCGGCGAGCGCGGCGGTGACCACGGTCTTGCCCACGTCGGTCGAGGTGCCGGTCACCACCAGCACGCTCACGCCGGCGCCCCGGCCAGCACGTCCGCCAGCACCTCTCCGATGAGCGCCATCTCCTGATCGGTGAGGTTCGCCCGCGCGGTCAGCCGCAGCCGCGAGGTGCCGGCCGGGACCGACGGCGGCCGGAAGCACCCGACGTGCAGCCCCCGCTCACGGCAGGCGCGGGCGGCGTCGAAGGCGCGCTGCGGATCGCCGAGCACGACGGAGACCACCGCGGACTCGGGCGCCGGGACGCCGGCGATTCGCGCCAGGTCCGCGGCCCGGCCGAGGACGGCGGCCGCGCGTTCCGGTTCGCGTCGCAGCACCGCGAGTGCGGCCCTCGCGGCGCCCACCGCGGCGGGTGCGAGGCCGGTGTCGAAGATGAAGGTGCGGGCGGCGTCGACCAGGTGCGCGCGGATCCTGGCGTCGCCGAGCACCACGCCGCCCTGACTCGCCAGGGACTTCGAAAGCGTCGCGGTGATCACCAGGTCCGGCTCCCCCGCCAACCCGACCTCGTGCACGAGCCCGCGCCCGCCGTCTCCACGCACCCCGATCGCGTGGGCCTCGTCCACCACCAGCACCGCCCCGTACTCGCGGCAGACCCGGTGCAGCTCGCGCACCGGCGCCAGGTCGCCGTCGGCGCTGAACACCGAGTCGGTGAGCACCAGCGCGCGCTCCTCGGTCCTGGTCGCGAGCGCGTCGCGGACCGCGTCCACGTCACCGCGCGGGCTGACCTGCACCCGTGCCCTCGACAGCCGGCAGGCGTCGACGAGCGAGGCGTGACTGCCCGCGTCGGAGACGATCAGCGAGCCCTTGCCGGACAACGCCGTCACGGCGCCGAGGTTCGCGGTGTAACCGGACGAGAAGACGAGCCCGGACTCCGCTCCGACGAACTCGGCCAGTTCGAGCTCGAGCAGTTCGTGCTCGGTGGTGGTGCCGGTCACCAGTCGCGATCCGGTGGCGCCCGCACCCCAGCGCCCCAGCGCCGCGGCCGCTCCGGCGAGCACCTCGCGGTGACGGACCAGCCCGAGGTAGTCGTTGGACGCGAGGTCCACAGGCTCGAGTCCGGCCGAGCGCGGGTGCAGTTCCCGACGCAGACCGGCGTCACGCCGGCGTGCGGCCACCTCGTCGAGCCAGCTCAGTGCTTGATGATTTCCCACGATGACGCACCATACGCGCCCACTTGAACGGCGTTCAAGTGGGCGCGGCCGAACGCCGATCCGACGCCTGACGTGTTCGACGGAGTCTCACCCGGCCACGCCTGCTCCCGAACCTTCGCGGCGGGCCTTGGTTTCGCCGCGGACCGAACGGGTATGCCAACGGACATGACTGTGAAGGAACTCTTGAGTGCGCCCGAGTCCGTCGCCGCCCTCGACCGGGTCAGCATTCCCCTGCGTGCCCGGATCCTGCGCCTCCTCGATGACCGTCCGGCGGCGAGCGTGCTGCGCGGCTCCTGGCTCGGCCATCCGGTGCACCCCATGGCGGTCACGCTCCCGATGGGCGCATGGACGGCGGCGGTGCTCCTCGAGACGGTGCGACGCGATCACCGCGCCGCGCGACGACTGATCGGCCTCGGCCTGCTGGCCGTCCCGCCCGCGCTGGCCACCGGATGGGCGGACTGGTCGCTCCGCGACGACGCACAACGCCGTGCCGGACTGATACACGCCGCGGGCAACGGGGCAGCGGCGATGGCAATGGCCATCTCGTTCCGCCGCCGCAGGACAGGCCCGGACCTGTGTGCGCAGGCATGGAGCTGGTTCGGACTCGCGGCCGCCGGCGCCAGCGGAGCGCTCGGCGGTCACATCGCGTTCGGTGACAGCAGTGCGCGCGGAACCGAGGCCGCGCACGCGCGCATCGTGCATGCGACATGAACGCCACCGAACCGGACCGTCGGAACCGAGCCCGCGGTGGGTTCGGGCGCGATCCGACCGGACGAGTCGACCGGCCCGCCGCCGACCCGCCCGAGGATGACGCCGCGTGGAACCGCCGCGTCCGCAACGAGACCGAGACTCAACGACTGGATCGGAACTGGGCGAGCCTGCTGCAGGAACTGCGCGTGGCGCAGACGGGCGTCCAACTGTTGACCGGCTTCCTGCTGATCCTGCCGTTTCAGGAGCGGTTCGACGAACTGTCCCAGTTCGAGCAGGGCGTCTACCTGGCGACGGTGTTCTGCTCGATCGCGGCCACGGTACTACTGGTCGCACCGGTAGGACAGCACCGAATCCTGTTCCACCGAAGACGAATTCGCACCCTGGTCTCGGCGGCCCACCTCTTTGCGCTCTGGGGCCTGGTCTTTCTCGGGTTGACACTGACCGGCGTCGTGGCACTGATCGTCGGGTTGGTAGTCGATCCGACCGTCGGCATGATCGCGGCCGCAGTCACCGCCGGCGCGTTCGGGTTCTTCTGGCTTCTGCTTCCGTGGCTGCTTCGGAGGTTTCCATGACGCACACCCCCCGGCGCACCGGAACCCCCGATTCGAGGGCCCTCGCGGCGAGACTGCTCCGCGAGGCGGGTACCACGTACGCCGACGAAGCGGGCATTTCGATGGCGAACAAACCGATGCCACTGTTCGAGTTGGTGACGCTCGCGCTCCTGCTCAGCACCCGCATCTCTGCCACCATCGCGGTCAGGGCCGCAACCGAACTCATCCACACCGGGTTGCGCACCGCCGCGAGTGTGCACGGGGCGAACCGTGGCACCGTCATCGAGGCGCTGGGCCGCGCCCACTACCGACGCTACGACGAGAGCACGGCCACGCGCCTGCACGCCGCTGCCGATCGCACCCTCGACGTCTACGGCGGCGACCTCCGACGGCTCGAGTCCCGGTGCGACAACGACACCGGTGTCGCGGCCGCACTGCTCGAGGAGTTCGACGGCATCGGACCGGTCGGCGCCGCCATCTTCATGCGTGAGGTGCAGGACGTCTGGCCATGGGCCCGGCCGTACCTCGACGACCGGGCGAGGACGGCCGCGCGCGAACTGGGCCTCCCGTCCGATCCGACGGCGCTCGCCGGGCTGACGCCTACCCGAGCGTTTGCGCCGATGGCCGCCGCCCTGGTGCGGGTCTCCCTCGACGACAACCTGCGCGGGCGGCTACTGGACTGGGTGGACTGAACGCTCGGTCCTGTCTTCCAATTAGCCGGCCTGGCTGTGAGCGTCCCGAATCGAAAGGAGGCAGCAATGCCGAAGAAGGGATCGGATCCCCACCTCCAGGACCAGGACCTCTACGAGGAGCTACGCAAACAGGGCGACTCGAAGGAGAACGCCGCCCGCATCTCGAACGCCGCAGCGAGCGAAGGCCGTGCCGCTCTCTGCATGCAGGTGACCGTCGAGCGCCCGACGGTGTTTCGGATGCCGACGGCTGGGTAATACGGTTCCATGCGAAATCTGTGGATCGGAATGGTGATCGGAGCAGCCACCGGTGCGGGGATTGGTGCGCTCGCCGATGGAAGTCGACGCGCGCGCCAGGTGGTCGCCGAAACGGGGCAATCGGTCAGCCACGCGGTCAAGCAACGCACACCGCAACTCGCCAAAGCGGCAGCCACGCAAATCGAAACGTCAAAGGAGCACACCATGGGAGCAGTCGACAAGGCCAAGAACAAGGCCGAAGAACTTGCGGGCAAGGCCAAGGAGGCTGCCGGCAAGGCAACCGGCGACGCCGACACCGAAGCCGAGGGTCGAACGGACCAGGCCAAGGGCGACCTCAAGCAGGCCGGAGAGAAGGTCAAGGACGCCTTCAAAGACTGACGCAACAGGTGGCCGCCCTCGCGGCGGGCGGATCGGTGTCGGCGGAGCCCGTCGCGACGGCGGGTCCAGCCGATCAGGCTGGGTGAAGCCAGTTTTGGAATGCCGCGCCGTCACTCCGAGGCCAACTCCTCGCGCAGCTGGCTCAACGTCTTGGCCAGAATCCGCGAGACATGCATCTGGGAAATGCCGAGCCGTTCGGCGATCTGCGTCTGGGTCATGGATCGATAGAACCGAAGCACCAGGATGGTGCGTTCGCGTTCGGGTAGCCGTGCGAGGGCCGGACCGACCGCCGCGAGCGCCTCGACCGTCTCGAGCGCCTCGTCCTCGGCACCGAGCGACTCGATCAGCGGCAGCTCGTGCCCCCGGTTCCCGACCGTGAAGTCGAAAGAGATTGTCTGGTAGCCGCTGCCCGCGATCAGACCCTCGGACACCTCGTCGACGCTCGTACCCAGTTCGGCGGCGATCTCGCCGAGGGTGGCCGCGCGCCCGAGTCGCTGTGAGAGGGCCGGCACCTCCCGCGTGATCCGCAAGTACAGTTCCTTCAAACGGCGGGGCACGCGCACCGCCCACCCGGTGTCGCGGAAGTGCCGGCGGACCTCGCCCATGATGGTCGGCACCGCGAACGAGACGAAGTCCGATCCACGGCCGACGTCGAATCGGTTCACCGCATTGACCAACCCGAGCCGGGCAACCTGTACCAGGTCGTCGTGCGGTTCGCCCCTTCCGCCAAACCTGCGAGCGATGTGTTCTGCGAGCGGCAGGCATCGCTCGACGATCTCGTCGTACACGGCCTTACCGTCGCCGGGACTCAGCTCGGCTGCGCGTGCGAACAAGACTGCGACATCCGCGTAGTCGTCCGCCGGGGAGGAGTCTGCGCGCTCGCGCCGATCGGCCTCGCCGAACTGCACTACTCGCCGCCCTTCACCTTCGCGAGTTCCACGGTGGTGCGGTATCCGGCGTTCGAGGTGTCCGGCGGTTCGTGAGTGACCTCGATCGAATCGGTCAGTGTTCGCAGTACGTGCCAGCCGAAACCCTGCCGATCGGGAGTCTCGGCTGTGCGCGTACTTGCGGTGACGGCGATACACAGCACGTCACCCGTCAACTGGAACCGGCAGACCAGCTCCGCCCCTTCGACCGTGTCGGCGATCAGATCCGAGCAGACCTGGTCCAGCGCCAGCTTGACGTCGGAGACCTCGTCGAGATTGAACTCGCTGAGCAGGGTGATGGTCTCCGCCATCGCGCGTAGCACCGGAAGCTGCACCAACTCGGCCGCAACTCGCACCTCGACCGGTGTACCGAGTTCGGCCGCACTCGAACCCAATCTCCGGGTCTCCGACATGCACCCTCCATCGCTGATCGATCGCGGACGTCACCGGGCGAGCTGCACTCCAACCTACCCAGCCCGATCACGACTCCATCTCTTACTCGAATAGCCCATTCGGGGGCGCACCAAACTCGAAATCAGAGATTTCGTTGTGCGAACCGATGTCGCGAGGGCAGCGAACGATTGTCGACGCGGAAGCAGCTTCCTCCGGTCAAACGAGTCCGGTCGGCCCGACGACGGCGAAACCCTCTGCCCTACAGTTCAAGTCGCCGGCACATAGCCCAGGCCGGCGACCACCCGTTCCGCGATTTCGCGCACCTTGACGTTCTGGCGCTGCGACTGCTCCACCAGCACCGCAAAAGCAGCTTCCGCGTCGATCCCGCGGGCCGCCATGATGACTCCCTTGGCCTGGTCGATCACGGCACGAGACTCCAGCGCCCGCTGCAACTGACCGATCACCTCCGCAGCCTCCATGTACCGCCGGGCGCTGCGGATCGCGCCGGCCGCGACGGTGGTGTAGAGCTCGAGCATTGCCTCGTCGACCTTCCCGAACCCGTGGTCGTCGAACCCGAACACATTCAGCGCCCCGGCATAGGTACCGTCGACGTCCAGTGGCGCCGACAGGAAGCTTGCCACCCCCACCAGTTCCGGCGCACTGACGAAATCCGGCCAGAGTTCGTGCGCCAACGCGGCACCGGCCCGTACCGGCTCATTGGTCACGGCCGCCAGCAGACACGGCCCCTGGTTGGTCCGGTACTGCGCCGCGTCAATCTCAACGACCCGCTCGTCGGTTTGTCCCACCGTCCGTGGCCCCTGCACGTCGACCAGCGTCACGCTGGCCATGTCCGCGCCTGGCAGGAGCCTCTTGACCTGCGCGGAGAGGGTGCACATGGCCGCGTCCACACCGCCCTCGGTGTCCAGGACCTGCTGCAGGCCCCGCAGCGAGACGACCACATCGTCGAGATCGGCGGGATCGGGACCGTCGACCGGCTCTTCTGTACACCGCGTGGACATTGCGACGCCACCTTTCCGGTAGCCGTTGCCACGTGCCGGGCAACATCATGAATCTACGCCCCCCGATCCCGGCCCGGTCCGGATCTACAGACGGCTTCGAGCCCCCGGCGTCGTCGAGCCGGAAGCGTCCGATCGCCGGGTCCCGGCCTGCCCTGCCGTACTCGACCGGGCAATGGCGGATCGCAGCGTGGAATGGAGGTCGAACAGGGCCCCGACCCCGGTGACCCGCAGGACATGTTCGAGCGCCGGCGGCCCCGAGACCAGCGCGAGATCGAGGCGGGAATTACCGGCCCTCCGTTTGGCATCGGCCAACTGGGCCGCCGCGCCGATACTGACGAAGTCGGCCGCGGACAGGTCGATCACCACCCCGTGGTAACAGGTCGAGAAGGCGTCGTCGAGGACTTGCCGGAAGTTCGCGAGGCTGGACGCATCGAGGTCTCCACGAACAGTGACAACTGCCGTGTGGCAGTACCCGCCACGATCCGGCGGCCGATAGAGGGGGCGGTCAGGGCGCGGAGCACTACGTCGTTGCAGGGTGGTGGCAGCGGTCATCACGAACCTCCAGTGACAAGGTGAAGTTCAGTCCGCGCTCTCTCCAGTTGCCGCAGAGGACGTCGGGCCCGCCGACGCAAAGTGGGCCGGTACAGCAAAGTGGGCCGGTACAGCAAAGTGGGCCGGTACAAGTGGCAGTCACAACGATGGGCATCGGAGTCCGGCATGTCATGCCTGGCGCGAACATATTCGGCTGTGCTCTCAACCAAGTATTGTTCTAGCACGCCCAGACAAGTCTGTACACCGCGAACGCCGAGCGGCCTGGAACACCGACTTCGCAATCGGCGCCGACTCCGCCTGGATCGCTCTCCCGACATCGGCAGGCTCACTGAAAGGCCCTGTGCGGCAACGCCAAGGCAGGCACGGCCACCGGCCGCTCACCACTCAGGTCCTTGGTGTCGGGAGGAGGTCGTCGCACAGCGCCACCACCGCGGAAGGGGCGGGCACCGGTCTGCCACTGGTGCTGCCGAGGATGATCATGTCCTCCCCCGAACTCGTCTCGAACCCGAGCGCCCAGCCGCCGGAGTCCCACATCAGTGCGAACTCGCGTCCCGGAAACCTGCGGTCCATCCGCGGCACCACAATGTAAGCGGCGTAGACCTCGTCGGTCCGGCAGTAACGCTCGTCGGGTCCGGCCCCGACCGCATCCGCCACCGCGTCGACGTAGGCACGAAACTCCTGCGACGTCGGGGGCTCGAAGTCTGCGACTTTCGGTACAACTCGCATCGCTTCACCCAGCCTCGAACCTGCCTGAGGGGCCACCGGAGCGGGATCGCAGAGGGTAACGCCCTGTCGACGACGAGTACCCACACTGTCGCCCGTTCAACCGGGCGGCGGCACGTCAGGACACCTGTGCGCGGGCAGCTGCCACCATCGCGGCCGCAATCCGGTCCACGTCCTCCCGGGTACACACGTACGGCGGCATCGCGTAGATCAGCTTCCCGAACGGTCGCAGCCACACCCCGGCGTCGACGGCGGCGTCGGTCGCGGACCGCATGTCCACCGGCTGCCGCATCTCGATCACCCCGATCCCGCCGAGCACCCGCACATCTGCCACCGCGCCGAGCTCCCTGGCCGATGCCAGCCCCGCGGCCAGCCCCTCACCCAGCGCCGCGACCTCGGCGCGCCAGTCCCGCGAGAGCAGCAGTTCCACGGCCGCGACGGCGATCGCGCAGGCCAGCGGGTTCGCCATGAACGTCGGCCCGTGCATCAGTCCACCTGCCTCGCCCCCGCTGATCGCCGCGGCCACCTCCGTGGTGCACAGCGTCGCGGCCAGCGTCAGGTAACCGCCGGTCAGCGCCTTGCCGACGCACATCACGTCGGGGCTGACGCCCGCATGGTCGGCGGCGAACAGCGCGCCGGTGCGGCCGAACCCGGTGGCGATCTCGTCGAACACCAGCAGCACGTCGTTCTCGTCGGCGAGACGCCGCAGCTCGCTCAGGTAGCGCGGGTCGTGGAAGCGCATCCCGCCGGCGCCCTGCACCACCGGCTCGACGATGATCGCGGCCAGCTCGTCGCGGTGCTCGACGAGAATCGCCTCGAACTCGGCAACGTAGGCCGGGTCGAACTCACGCGGCGGAATCGGCGCGAACACCTGCCGGGCCAGCACGTCGGTCCACAGCGAGTGCATGCCGCCGTCGGGGTCGCACACGCTCATCGGTGCGAAGGTGTCGCCGTGGTAGCCACCGCGCCAGGTCAGCATCCGCTTCTTCGCGGGCCGGCCGAGCGCCCGCTGGTACTGCATGCACATCTTCACCGCGACCTCGACGGACACCGACCCCGAGTCGGCCAGGAACACCTTGTCCAGCCCGGCCGGGGTGATCCGGACCAGCAGTTCCGCGAGCCGGGCGGCGGGCTCGTGGGTGAGCCCACCAAACATCACGTGACTCATCTTGGCGAGCTGCGCCGCGGCGGCGGCGTCGAGCACGGGGTGCCGGTAGCCGTGCACGGCCGCCCACCACGAGCTCATCCCGTCGACCAGCTCCCGTCCGTCGGCGAGGGTCAGCCGGGTGCCGGCCGCGCTCTCGACCACCAGCGGGCTGGTCGATGCGGGGAACGCGCCGTAGGGATGCCACAGGTGGTCGGCATCGAGGGTGGCGATGCGTTCCGGGGACAGCGCGTGGTCCGGTGACAGGGTGCGGTCCGGCGAAGGAGACTGGGTGCTCACACTGACCGACGATAGCGACGGCGATGACTCCGCCGACGCTCGGAGGTCTACCCGTGGAGAACCACACAGGACAAGGGAGACCACCGTGATCATCGTGGCCGGGGCATTGCACGTCGACCCGAAGGGGCGCGCCACCTACCTCGACGGGTGCATCGAGGTGGTGACGCAGGCCCGCGCGAGCGACGGGTGCCGGGACTTCGCGCTGTCCCCCGACCCGCTCGACCCGGGGCGCATCAACGTCTTCGAGTGCTGGGAGTCCGACGATCAACTGCAGCGGTTCCGTGGGGCCGGCCCGGACTCGGCGCAGCAGGGGGCGATTGTCCGAGCTGACGTGCGCGAATACCGGGTCACCGAGTAGCAACCGCGGAGCCCGCACGATTCGGACAGCAACGTGACCCACATCCTCGACAAGGCCGCCGCCGCCCCGTGGCCGGTTCACGTAGTCGGACCACCGCGCCTCGGTCCCGCCACACGCGACGGGGCGCGGGATGCCGAAGCCCCGGCGGCAGGGATGCGACTGCAACTTCGATGCGGTCGAAACCCGATTCGAAACCAATCAAGGAAGATTCGCAAACTAAATTTCGCATGACCCGGCCTCTGTTCAGCATGAACCGCCTGCCAGTGTTCAACACTTGAAGACGATTCAGTACGCAATGCAATCTGATTACCCCGGCGACACCTCCAGAAAAATCCGAAGCGGAAGCCCGCCGCGAAGCGCACGGGGAACGCGGCGGTCAGAGCGGTTACCTTCCAACAAGTCTCATTTCCAAGAAGGACTGTCGGCGGCGTGATAGCGTCGCGCGCCAACCTGTCTCAAAGTCCAATTACCCCAGCTCAGGGCAACATTCTTTATTTCTGGCACGAGCGTCCAGTTATTCGGCATTAATGCATAAGTCCATTTGCAGCAATTCGGCCGCAATTACTGTTCGACTGCGCTACCTTGGGCCGGATCGATTCAACTGGACGCCCGTCTAGGACGCTCATTCAGGAACCTCGTCAGGGCGGTTGCCTTTGGCGGCGCCTTGGACGTTCGAAGAGAGGAAACCATGACGCAGAGCAGTACCCTTCGCGCCGTCGGAGGCTTGAGCGCGTTCGCCGTGGCCGCCGGATTCGCGGTCGCCCTGGGCGCCGGAACCGCCAGCGCAGCAGAGCAATCGGTGAGCTGGTCCGACGGCAGCAGTAGCTACACCCGCACCATCAGCAATGTGAATCCCTCCGGGGGAGACATCATCACAGTTTCGACCCAGTTCAAGCGGAACTACGCCACGAGCGACGAGAAGATCACGATGGTCCGGGACCAACACCCAGCGTGCCTGACCTATGTCCCGGACTCGGCGCACATCAATGACGACGGCCCTCTGTCCAACGTGACCGTGGCCGCGGACTCAGTCACGCTCGCGGGAGATCCCCTGACGACCGTGAAGAACCCCTTCATCCCCCCTGCGTTCTGGCCCACGTTCAAGATCTCGTACAAGGTCGGCCTTGATTGTGCGCAGGGTGTCGCGCTGGCAACGGGAATGAACTACAACGGCAGCCTCGGCGCCGGCTCCTACCCCGGCAAGGGGCCGAACATCACGGTGGGCAAGAACAACACGACGACGACGCTCGCGGCGGCTCCGCCCGTGCAACTGGGCGCGGCAGTGCCGCTGAGCGCGACCGTGGCCGGCGGCGCCGATGGCAACACCGTCGAGTTCTACGAGGGCGCCAACAAGGTCGGCGAGGGCCACCTGGCCGCCGGTGTGGCGACGTTCAACTGGACCCCGTCCGCGGAGGGCCAGTTCTCGGTGACCGCGAAGTTCCTGGGGACGACGGCCGCCAACGAGTCGGTCTCGGCTGCGCAGACCGTCTCGGTCACCCCGGCCAACGTCGACACCCAGACGACACTGACCGCTCCGGCCACCGCAGTGGTCGGTGAGGATGTCACCCTCTCCACCACCATCACCCCGGCCACCGCGACCGGCACGGTGCAGTTCAAGGACGGCAACGTCAACGTCGGCGAGCCCGTCACCGTGGCGAACGGCACGGCCTCGATCACCCGCAAGTTCGACGAGGCCTCTACGCACAGCTTCACCGCGCACTTCGCCGGCACCGGCCTCTACCAGGACTCCGTGTCGGCAGCATCCGAGCTGACGGTCACCGACGCCGACTTCAACACCACSACCACCGTGCTCGAACCGGTCACCGCCACCGTCGGCGTCCCGGTCAACCTCGCCGCCACCGTCATGCCGATCCCGGACGCCGGYCAGGTCGAGTTCACCGTCGACGGYGTCCCCGTCGGCACCGCCGACGTCGGCACCGGTGACGGCGTCGCGACCCTGCCGCACACCTTCACCACCGTCGGCACCGCCAACGTGGTCGCSAAGTTCGTCGGCACCACCGGATTCACCCCGTCCACYTCCGCCGGGTTCTCGGTCACCGTCAAGGCCGCCGAGCCCAACCGTGAGGCCACCACCACCGCACTCGCCGTCACCGGYCCCTCCACCGTCGGCCAGGCGATGACCTTCAAGGCCACCGTCGCCCCCGCCGGCGCCAACGGCACCGTCCAGTTCAAGGCCGGCACCACCGAGATCGGCGCCCCGGTCGCCGTCGTCGACGGCGTCGCGACCCTCTCGCACACCTTCGACACCGCCGGCACCTACGGCATCACCGCCGTCTTCACCGGCGGCGCGGGCTTCCAGGACTCCGTCTCCGGACCGACCGTCATCGGCGTCACCGACGCCACCGACCCGGGCACCCCGGGCGGYAGCGCCGACTTCGGATCGCTCGCCGRCCTGTTCAACAGCTGACCCCGCTCTGCCCACCTCGGTCCGGGGCGTGAGCARCTCACGCCCCGGACCGGGGTGACTCCCTGGCTTTTCCCTCATTCGTAGGAGAATTCATGCAGAACAAGAGAATTCGGCGGTTGGCGACTCCCATCACCGCCGGGGCAGTAGTCGGCATCACGATGCTCGGCGGCGTCCCCGCCCAGGCCGCCCCGATCACCACCACCTTCAAGGCGGCCTGCCTGGTGACCCCGTCGGCGGTCGCCGGACCGACCACCGAGGCGCAGGACTCCTCGGTCACGATCGACGCCCCSGCCACGGTCAACGCCGGCGAGGAGTACGACGTCACCATCGCGCCGCCGCCGATCAGCTACCCCAACTCGGTSTCCGGTGCCAGCGTGCAGAACGTCTCGCGGATCAAGATCGACGTCGCCGTCCCRCAGAACGCGGAGTTCCTCGGCGCCACCGTCGTGCCCGGCACCGGATCCGGCCTCAGCGGYGTGGCRCCGAACGTGCTGCGGGTCAACGAGGCCGGCAGCGTCGACCCGAACGGCGGCATCATCCGRCTCTCCGGAAACAACGCCACCATCGGCAACAGCCCCAACTCCAGCAAGAGCTCCGAGGGCGGCATCGTCGCGAACGCGGTCTCCGGCGAGAAGACCACCTTCCAGCTGCCRCAGGTCAAGGCACGGCTCAAGGCCGGCCCGTCCGGCAACGTCGACATCAAGCTGCGCACCGCCGGCGACGCGGGAGCCTGGGGCAACGACAAGAACTTCCTCACGTTCCTGCCGAAGGCCACCCTGTTCATCACCGCATGGGCTCCCACCCAGTGCTCCCCRCGTGACGTCGGCGGCGCCRCCGATCCCCTCAACTCGGGCGCCGGCCCCCTGGCCACGACCAGCATCACCGCGGCCGACCAGCAGACCACCACCACCGTCGTCGCCCCCGGGTCGGTGAAGAACGGCGCCGAGGTCACGTTGACCGCGAACGTCAACCCGGCCGCGAACGGCGGCACCGTCCAGTTCTCCGACGGCGCAACACCTCTCGGCGGCCCGGTCACCGTCGCGAACGGCACCGCGGCGATCACGCACACCTTCACCACCGACGGCGACCACGCCATCACCGCGTCCTACTCCGGCACCACCGGGTTCATCGCCTCCACCTCGGCGGTCAAGACCATCAACGTCAGCACCGACGACACCGTCACCACCGTCGCGATGACCAGCCCCGACACCGCGTTCGTCGACCAGGACGTGAACCTGCACGCCCAGGTCAGCCCCGCCGTGCAGGGCGGCACCGTCGAGTTCACCGTCGACGGCGGCGACAAGGTCACCGGCACCGTCGGCACCGACGGCGTCGCGGTCGCGCCGTACAAGTTCACCACCACCGGCACCCACCGCGTCCTCGCCCGCTACTCCGGCACCACCGGKGTCGCGGGGTCCGTCGCGCCGCTGTTCCCGGTCAGCGTCACCGCCGCGCCGCCGGCGGCGGTGCAGACCAGCACCACCCTCGCCGCGGTCGGCACCGTGCAGAAGGGTCAGCCGGTCACGCTGACGGCGACGGTCGACCCGGCCGCCGCCAACGGCAGGGTGCAGTTCAAGCTCGGTGACACCGCGCTCGGTGCGCCGGTGAACGTGGTCAACGGCGTCGCGACGCTGCCCACCACSTTCGCGGCGTCCGGAACCTACAGCGTCACCGCGGAATTCATCGCCTCGGCAGGGTTCGTCGACTCGGCGTCSGCGCCGCAGACGCTGACCGTTCCGGGTGCCACCGATCCGGGTACCCCGGGTGGCGCGGGCAGCCTGGAGAGCCTCTTCCAGTCCTGATCGCTGAGCGTGGCTAGGTAGTGCCGCACGAGAGATGGAGTGCGCCGTCGGCAGACGGCCGTCGGCGCACTCCGTGGGTTCGATGTGCGGTACCGCGACATCATGGGACAGATGTCCAGATCGATCGGGTCGAGTGTCCAGAGTCAACGCATCGTCCCCGGTCATTCAGGTAAGACACGGCAATACCAACGCCGCGTGGCGGCGAGGATCCGGAGATACCAGTGCGTCCATCGATACGTCGCGTTGCGACACCACTGACCGCGGCAGCGGCTGCCGCCGGTCTGATCATGCTGGGCGTGAGTCCGGCGTCGGCAGATCCGGGGTCGACCAGCAACCAGGGCTCGACCAGCAACCTCATCTTCAAGAAGAGCGTGGTCGGCGGGACCGCAGGGGCCACCCTGCATCCCGGCGACACGGTGACCTACAAGAACGAGGTCATCCACAACGGCGGTGCCGAGCGCTACATCACCAGGATCCGGGACATCCCGCCGGCCGGCTTCGTGTACCAGAGCGGCTCGGCGACCGGTACCGGTAGCGGTTCCTCCATCTCGCAGCAAGGCGACGGCAGCGTGTTGGCCACGTGCTCTGGTGGTTGCAGCTTCTTCGGCGGCGGATTCGTGGTCAAGGGCGGCCAGTCCCTGACCTACACGGTGACCTATAAGGTGCCGGCCGCCGCTCCTCTGGGTGTGTTCAACAGCGGCATGTTCTTCGACGTGTACAGCTTCGGCAGCACGCAGGGATTCAACCCGGCCAACGTGAACGTCGAGGTGGTCGCGCCGAACGTGGCCACCACGACAACGCTGTCGGCTCCCGCTCAGGCCGTCACCGGTACGCCGGTCGACCTGACGGCGAACGTCGGCCCGGCCAACTCCGTCGGCACTGTGCAGTTCAAGGACGGTGGTGTGAACATCGGTGCGCCGGTAGCGGTTTCGGGTGGTGTGGCGACGTTGTCGCACACATTCGACACGGTCGGCTCGCACTCGATCACTGCTGAGTTCGTTGCGGGCCCCGGATTTGTCAGCTCCACATCTACGGCTTCCGCGGTAACTGTTGCGGCTCCGGCTGTGGTGACCACGACGGATCTGGCGGTTCCCGCGACTGCTGTCACCGGTACTGCGGTTGACCTGACCGCGACTGTCGGTCCGGCGGATGCGGTGGGCACGGTGCAGTTCAAGGATGGTGGCGTGAACATCGGTTCGCCAGTTGCAGTTTCGGGTGGTGTGGCGACTCTGGCCCACACGTTCGACACCGTTGGTTCGCATTCGATCACCGCGGCGTTCACGGCTGGTGCGGGCTTCGTCGACTCGGTCTCTGCCGCGCATGCGGTGGATGTTGCGGCTCCGGCTGTGGCGACCACGACGGATTTGGTGGTTCCGGCGTCTGCTGTCACCGGTACTGCGGTTGATCTGACCGCGACGGTGGGTCCGGCGGATGCGGTGGGCACGGTGCAGTTCAAGGATGGTGGCGTGAACATCGGTTCGCCGGTTGCGGTTTCGGGTGGCACCGCGACTCTGTCGCACACGTTCGACACGGTCGGTTCGCGCTCGATCACCGCTGAGTTCGTTGCGGGTGCCGGTTTTGTGGGTTCGACGTCGGCGGCGCATGCGGTCGAGGTTTCGGCTCCGTTGGTGACCACGACGACGGACCTGGCGGTTCCTGCCACTGCTGTCACCGGTACTGCGGTTGATCTGACCGCGACGGTGGGTCCGGCGGATGCGGTGGGCACGGTGCAGTTCAAGGATGGTGGCGTGAACATCGGTTCGCCGGTTGCGGTTTCGGGTGGTGTGGCGACTCTGGCCCACACGTTCGACACGGTCGGGTCGCGCTCGATCACCGCTGAGTTCGTTGCGGGTGCCGGCTTCAGCGGGTCCACCTCGGCGGCTTCGGTCGTAGACGTGACCRCTCCGGCCGCGGACACCACTACCATCCTGTCGGCTCCGGCCGACGCCAAGACCGGCACGTCGGTCGATCTGTCCGCGACTGTCACCCCGGCCACGGCCACGGGTTCGGTGCAGTTCAAGGACGGTGGCGTCGACATCGGTGCGCCGGTTGCGGTTTCGGGTGGCGTGGCGACCCTGGCCCACACGTTCGACACGGTTGCCCAGCACAGCATCACCGCGGTCTTCAGCGGCGGTGCGGGCTTCAACGACTCGACGTCCACGGCCTCGGTCGTCGACGTGACCGCCCCGGCGGCGAATGACGTGGAGACCTCCACCACGCTCGACACGATCGGCAGTGTCGCAAAGGGCGACACGGTCGAGCTCAAGGCGACGGTCAACCCGGCGACCGCCAACGGCACCGTGCAGTTCAAGGTCGCCGGTGTGGCGGTCGGTTCCCCGGTGGCTTTGGTCGACGGCGTTGCGACCGCGTCGCACACCTTCGCCGATGCGGGCACCTTCGCTGTCACGGCGGAGTTCGTCGGTGCGGAGGGCTTCACCAATTCGGCCGCAGCGCCGCAGTCGGTGACCGTTCCGGGCGTCACCGATCCCGGTACCGGGACGGGCAGCACCGGCAGCCTGGACGGACTGGGCAGCCTCACCAGCATCTTCGGGTCCTGATCCACGGGTGATCCCCGCGAAGTAGTACCGGCACCGAAGGTGGAGTGCGCCGTCGACACACAGTCGGCGGCGCACTCCGGCGCGTACGGAGGCGAGTGGGGGCTAGACGCCGGCGGTCAGTGCGACGGTGAGGGGAACGACCGTCAGGAAGCACAGGGCGGCGACGAACAGCGCGATGACGCCGGCGCGGTTCCAGCCGCCTCGGGCCCCGCTGGCAGCGGTGACCATCAGGACGAACCCGATGCAGACGGAACCAATTGTGAGGATCATTGACATGTCCAGCATGGGATGGATTCTGCCCGGTCGGCCCCGGTGCCCGGCGTCCGGCCGCCCCTTCCAGCCGCCCCGGCCGGATGACAGTTCGGCCCGCCAGGCGAATGTCATATCTCTGAGGTAACTTCCCCTTACCGTTTGTGCATCATTTGGGTACATGCGACGGCAGAATGGCACACGCCGCAGCCTGGATTCGGATATGAGTGAGGGGTCAGCTCCAATGCGCCTGAAGAAGATCGTTGCCGTCGCCGCTGCCTCCGCGGCCGCCGCCGGAATGTTGGCATCCGGTGCGGTGGCGCAAGCCGCACCCGCGGGCGAGTGCCCCACCATGTACGTCGTTGCCATTCCCGGAACGTGGGAGACCTCCACCGCGGCGGATCGGGCCCCGACGCCGGGCATGTTGGCCGGGGTCACCGACCGACTCCGCGGGACGGACATCCGCACCGACTACGTCACCTATGCGGCCACGGCCTTCCCCTGGGAGGGGGATGTGTACGGCGCGTCGAAGAAGCAGGCCCACGACAACGCGCGCGGCATGCTCGAGGCGATGCAGCAGCGTTGTGGGGACACCAAGTTCGGGATCATCGGCTACAGCCAGGGTGCGGACGCCGCGGGTGATCTGGCCTCCGAGATCGGCACCGGCACGAGCACCATTCGCCCGGAGAAGGTCGCGGCCGTCGGCCTGCTGTCCGACCCGCGACGCTCCGCGAGCGACGCCCTGATCGGCCCCCGAGTGCCCGGCGACGGCGCCGGTGGTGCGCGGATCGGCGGCTTCGGTTGGATCAGTGACCGGACGGTGACCTTCTGCGCCGAGGGCGACCTGTACTGCTCCACGGAGGACGACGACTACGTGACCCGGCTGGCGGGCTTCGCCGCTCAGAACTCCGACGCGGGGTCCTCGGACACCCCGCGGTCAGGTGCCGAGGCACGCGAAATCTGGAACGACCTGAACATGGCCGGCGGCATCCCTGCGCTGCAGGGCCAGTTGACCGACGACGCCAACGAGAAGCGGGTCGCGCAGCTCGCCCAGTTCTACGGGTCGGGCGCACACCAGACCTACCAGGGCTATGCCGTCGACAGTGCCGGCAACACGCCGGCCACCTGGCTCGCGACCTGGCTGCGGGACAAGGCCGCCTGACCCGCGGATCGGCTGCGGTCGGAATTCCGCGGCCGACAGCGGTGTCGATAGTCGAGACACCCAGCCCCGGTGCTGGATACGGTTGCTCGCGCTGCCGCGCGGCGGCCGTCGAGAAGGGAACACCAGATGTCTGATCTCCACGTAGTTGCCACGATCGTCGCGAAGGCCGGTTCCGAGGACGAGGTGCGATCGGCGCTGTCGTCGCTGGCCGCGGCCAGCCGCGAGGAGGCCGGCTGCATCTCCTACGACCTCTTCGAGTCCGCCGGTGCGCCCGGCACCTTCGTCACCGTCGAGATCTGGGCTGATCAGCAGGCGCTGCAGGCGCACGTGACGTCGCCGCACTTCACTGCCGCGGCCGGTTCGTTCGGTGCGCACCTCGCCGGTGCCCCGCAGATCCACACCTTGACGCCGGTCGCCTAGCCGAAAGGGCACCGTCCGGGGTGCTGATCTACTAGCGTGATCCCGCTCGGCCCGTTGCTCACGGGGTGGGCGCCGAGCGGGGCACGCGTTTGTGGCCGATCCGGGCCACATGACCGGGAGCGAAGGGTGCGCCATGCGACTGTCAGGTGACTCGGCCTCGGCCGCCCGCGATCTGGTGGTTGCGCTGGCCTCGGTGATGGAGGCGCAGAGCGGGGAACTCGAGGCGCGGGTGATCGACCGGCTGACCTCCGAGATGGAGGAGGCGCGAGATCCGCTGATCGCGTCGATGCAGGCCGCCGCCACCATGGAGTCGATGGCGTCGATCCGCGAGATCCTGCAGGGCAGGTTGGAGGCTGGGCGCACCGATGCACCGGCGGCCGCGCTCGAGCACGCGCGGCGGCTCGCCCAGCGCGGTGTCGCTCCGTCCGCGTTGGAGCGGGCCAACCGGCTGTCCTCCGACACCGTGATGCGGTGGTGCCTCGAGCAGATGGAGCTGCTCACCGATGACGCGGCGGTGATCGCCCAGGCCGCGGTGCTGATCATGACCGACTCCGCCGGCTACGCGGATCGGGTCGCTCACCAGTTGGCGAGCGCCTTCGAGTCCGAGCGTGAATTGTGGCAGCGCAGCAGTAACGCCGCCCGTGAGAGCTGTATCGGGCAGCTCCTCGCGGGCCGGGAGGTCGACCCGCACACCGCCGAACTCACCCTCGGGTACCGGCTGTCGCAGCGGCATCTGGCCATCGCGGTGTGGACCGCCGAGACACAGTCCCGCGACGACCAGATGAAGTTTCTCGAGCGTTCGGTGGGCGCCCTCGCGGAGCGGCTCGGATGCGCCGGCCCGCCGCTGGTCCTGCCCCGCGCCGACAACGAGGTGTGGGCGTGGCTGCCCGTCGGGCCGTCGGCCGACATCTCGGTGGTCGGATCGGTCGTGGCGGGCTGGGAGCGCCTGGTCAAGGTCGCGGTCGGGGCGCCGGCGGACGGTGTGACCGGATTCCGGCGTACCCACCAGCAGGCGATGTCCGCGCAGGTGGTGGCCCAGAACTCGGCGCGCCCCGGCCCGCTCGTCGTCTCCAGTACGGATGTCGGGCCGATCGCTCTGATGTGTGCGGACATGGCGGCCGCGCGGAGTTGGGTGCGCGACGTGCTCGGCCCGCTGGCCGTGGAGGATGTCGCGAGCGAGCGCCTGCGCGAGACGATCCGCGTGTTCCTGGCCAACGGTTCGAGCTACACCGCGACCGCGGACCAGCTGAACATGCACAAGAACTCGGTGGTGTACCGGCTCCGCAAGGCGGAGGACCAGCTCGGACACAAGCTCCGCGACGGGCGCCTCGACCTCGAGGTCGCGTTGGCTCTGTGCCATTGGCTCGGCGCGGCGGTGCTCGGGGYGGGTCCGGACGGGCCCGCCCCGGCGCGGATGGCTAGCGGGCGGCACTCGCCGGTTCCGGCGTCGCCGTCCTGATGAAGTAGGCGACCTCCTCGATCGCCCGCTGCGCTTCCGGCACCAGGTCGGCGGCCGCCTGGAACACGTGCACCTGGTGGCGCCACACCTGGAGCTCGCAGGGCACGCCCGCCTCGGCGAGACGATCGGCCATCAGTTCGGAATCCGGCAGCAGCAGTTCGTGCGACCCGACCTGGATCAGCACCGGCGGCAGGCCCCGCAGGTCGCTGTCGACCGGGCACAGGCGCAATCGGTCGCGGCTCGACGCCGACCGGGAGTCGCGCAGGCCGGAGATCCGGGCGAGTTCGTCGAGCGCATTGCTCGGGAGCATGGCGTCGCGACCGGCGTTGCGGTGTCCGGTCTTGCGGGCGGGGTCCATCTCGGTCAGCGGTGAGAGCGCCACGATGCCGGCCGGACCGGGCAGGCCCTGTGCGCGGATCGCGAGCGGGACCATGAAGGACAGGTAGCCGCCCGCCGAGTCCCCGGCGATCACGATCTGGTCGGGCCGGTAACCCTTGGCCAGCAGCCAGCGGTAGCCGTCGACCCCGTCGTCGACGGCATCGCTGATGCTGTGGTCGGGGAGCATGCGGTAGTCGACCATCAGCACGGGCGCCTGCGCGGCGGCCGAGATCCGCGAGACCAGACGCTGGTGGGTGCCGACCCCGCAGAACATGAATCCGCCGCCGTGCAGGTAGAGGACGACGCGGTCGTCGTCGGCGCCGTCCGCTCGGAGCCACTGCGCGTTGCAGTGGTCGAGCAGGATGGTGTGGCTGCGGGTCCCCTCGATCGGTGGGTGGACCCGGGCGCTCACGTCGTCGAGGAACTTCATCGGCCAGGGCAGGGCCGACGCCTTCGCCCACATCGAGATGACCGGGCGGACCGTCATCCGCAACGTGTGGGCCAACAGGTGTGACTGCACGCTGGTGCTGCGGATGTCCTGGCGGTCGACCGTCGTCGGGAGGTGGCCCGGGAAGGGCGTCGCGGCGCCACCCGTGAACGGCACTGCCGCCGCCCCGAACTCGCGGTTGCCGACATTGACAAATTCCACAACTTCATTGCTGGTCACGTGGGACATCCTTGGACTTCGCAGGGAACGCGATCGTCATCGGTGCGCATGGTGCGTTGTCGATTTGCGCGGTCGTTATGTGATGGCGGTCACTGGCATTCCCAAGGAGCGTAGGTCGGATCCCCAGGCCTGCCACCGGGCTGACCGCACGAGAATTCGCCCCGCATCTGTACCGAGCGTCCAGTACGTGTGTACCGAGCGTCCAACTTCGGTACTTTTCGTCGTTTCCTGCCGGATTACGAGGGTCGTCGCGAGGTCAGCAGGTCCCGCACGTGCCCGGTCTCGTTGACTGACGCCGTGCGCGTGCTGCCGTTGCGCGAGATCAACACCCGCGTCACCGACGTGTAGTCGAGCGGGAAGGTCAGCGGCCGCTCGAGCCCGAGCAGGTGCTGCAGGTACACGTTGATCACGCCGCCGTGCGCGAATACTGCCACGGTGTCCGCGTGGTTGGCGGCGGCGACCACACGGCCGAATCCGGCCAGGACGCGGGCCCGGAAGGCCTGCTCGTCGACGAAGTCCGGCAGATGCCCCGCGAGGATCTGCGCGTATGTGTCCGGCGCGATGTCCTTGGCCTCGTGGATGGGGATGTAGTGGGAATGGCCGTGGTCGTACTCGGCGAGTCCCGGGTCGGTGCCGACGGGCAGGCCGAGAGCCTCGGCAACCGGGGCCGCGGTGGCCAATGCACGTCGCTGGGGGCTGCTGACCAGAGCCGAGACCCCGTACGGGGCGAGCGCCAGGGGCAGTCGCTTGGCCTGCTCGGTCCCCTCGGGCGTCAGCCCCGGATCCGCGACGCCGTCGTCGGCGACGGAGAGGATACGTTCGGGCAGGGCATGGCGGACCAGGAGCAGTTGCACCAGGTCACCCTAGCGCCGCGTCGTCGGAGGTTTCACGTGGAACCCTCATCCCCCGGTCGCTGCGCTCCTGCCCGCCGCCTCCCGTCGCTCCCACGCCGCGATCAGTGCCAGGTAGACGAGCCACCCGGTGACGGCGACCAGTTGCAGGCGTTGGGCGTAGCCGAGCAGCCACACCTCGTCCCCGCGGCCGTCCATGTCGATGGCGAAGAGGGTCCACGCGTTGCCGACCAGGTACGTCACCACCACCGCCAGCCCACCCCAACGGGTCCAGTGCGGCCATCCGTAGCGGAACGCCGCGACGATGAACGCGAACACCGAGACCGCGGCGGCGGTCGCGGCGATCGTGCTGGTCGAGGCGTGCAGGAAACGGGACTCGTCGAGCAGGCCGGCCTGTTCCCGGGCCGCGCAGGCGGCGCTGGCGTGGGCCGCACAGTCCAGCGGCATCCGGGAGTCCAGGACCGTCGCGACGGCGAACACCCCGAGGCCGACCCAGCCGGCCGTCGTCAGCGGTCGGCGCGGACGCAGCCACAGCGCGAGCAGCGTCGCGGCGGTGAGCACGACGCCGGTCAGCAGGTCGCCGGTGCGGTAGAACAGGCCCCACGGCTGGTCCAGTGCGGCCAGTTCGCTGGCGTAGGCGCGGGACTGGTCGAGGTGCGAGCTCAGGAACCAGCTGAGCAGCCACGTCGAGTACAGCACCGGGCCGAGCGCCAGCAACGCCACCAGCAGGGTCCGCTCCCGGCGCCGCCCGTCGCGGGCGGTCGCCCCGACGGTTGACGCGGTGACGCGGTCGATCATTGGCGCGGCTTCGCCAACGGGAACGCCAGGGTCTCGCGGATGCTCCCACCGGTGATCAGCATGACGACGCGGTCCACACCCATGCCGAGGCCGCCGGTCGGGGGCATCGCGTGCTCGAGCGCCTGCAGGAAGTCCTCGTCCAGTTCCATGGCCTCCTCGTCGCCGCCCGCCGCGAGCATCGACTGCTCGGTGAGCCGTCGCCGCTGGTCCACCGGGTCGGTGAGCTCGCTGTAGGCGGTGCCGAGTTCGATGCCCCAGGCCACCAGGTCCCACTTCGCGGCGACGCCGGGGATCGTCGGGTGCGGCCGGGTCAGCGGCGACATCGAGGTGGGGAAGTTGGTGTAGAAGGTCGGGAACTCGGTGTGGTCCTCCACCAGGTGTTCGTACATCTCCTGCGCGACGGCGCCGGCGTCGGAGCTCGGCTGGTGCGGGATCTGGTGTTCCTCGCACAGCCGGAGCAGTTCGCGGACCGGGGTGGACGGGGTGACCGCGACGCCGAGCTTCTCGGTGACCGCGTCGTGCATGGTCTTGACGGGCCACTCGCCGGAGATGTCGACCTCGACGGGGGCGCCGTCGGGTCCGGGGCGCAGGATGACCTCCCGGCCGTGCGCGGCGACCGCGGCGGCCTGGATCAGCTCGCGGCACAGCACCATCATCTTCTCGTAGTCGCTGTGCGCCTCGTACGCCTCGAGGATCGTGAACTCCGGGTTGTGCTTGAAGTCGACGCCCTCGTTGCGGAACACCCGGCCGATCTCGAAGACCCGTTCCATGCCGGCCACGCAGAGCCGCTTGAGGTACAGCTCCGGGGCGATCCGCAGGTACAGGTCCAGGTGGTAGGCGTTGATGTGGGTGTGGAACGGCGCCGCGTTGGCCCCGCCGTGCACCTGCTGCAGGATCGGCGTCTCCACCTCCAGGTACTGCCGCTGCGAGAGCGAGTCGCGCAGGGACTTCACCACCGCGCTGCGGGCGACGAGGAGGTCGCGCGCCTCCGGGTTGACGGCGATGTCGACGTAGCGCTGCCGCACTCGGGACTCCGGGTCGGACAGGCCCTTCCACTTGTCGGGCAACGGGTGCAGGCACTTGCCGTTCATCCGCCAGTCCGCGGCCAGCAGCGACAGCTCGCCCTTGCGGCTGCGGCCGACGGTCCCGCTCACCTCGATCAGGTCGCCGAGGTCGAACTCGGCGGTGAACGCGTCGAGTCGGTCGCCCACGGTGGTGCGGTCGAAGAGCACCTGGATGTCGCCGGACCAGTCCCGCACCACCGCGAACGCGACGCCGCCGTACGAGCGGATCCGGATGACCCGGCCGGCCACCCGGACCTTGGTGCCCTCGGGCGCGCCGAGCGCCCCCGCGACGGTGTGGGTGGGCGGGTACGCGACCGGGTAGGCGTCGACACCCGCCGCGGTCAGCCGGTCCAGCTTGTCCATCCGCACCCGGACCTGCTCCGGGCGCCGGTGACCGTTCTCGGCGGCGGTGTGGCCGCCGTCGGCGCCCGTCGCGGTGGGTTCGTCGGGGGCGCTGCCGTCGGCGTGCAGCAGCCCGGTCGCCGTCAGCGCCGCGGGCACGGACTGGTGGGTCCCGGTGTGCTTGCTGATGTCTCGCCGGCCGAACCGGGGGAGGGTGACGAAGCCCTCCGCCACCGCGGAGGCCATGCCGACCTTCGGCAGCACCCGGTTGTCGGCGAAGCACAGGTATCGCGGTGCCCACTCCGGCTGGTACTTCACGTTGGAGCGGTACAGCGCCTCGAGTTGCCACCACTTGGAGAAGAACAGCAGCACCGAGCGCCACACCCGCAGCACCGGTCCGGCGCCGATCCGGGCGCCCTCCTCGAACACCGACCGGAACACCGCGAAGTTCAGCGAGATCCGGGTGATCCCGAACTTGTCGGCGCCGGTCGCCAGCTCGGTGACCATGAACTCCATGACACCGTTGGGGGCCTTGGGGTTTCGACGCATCAGGTCCAGGGACGCGCCGGTGGCGCCCCACGGCACCAGCGACAGCATGCCCAACACGGTCTCCTCGCCGCCGTCGACCGTGGGGTCGGCGGGGGCGACGGCCTCCACCAGCAGGCAGTCGCCGTCGGTGGGATCGCCGAGCCGGCCGAGGGCCATCGAGAACCCGCGCTCGGTCTCGGTGTCGCGCCAGGCGTCGGCGCGGGCGATCACCCTCGCCATGTCCTCCGGTGGGATGTCGCGGTGCCGACGGATCCGGGCGGTGATGTCGTGCTTGCGGATTCGGCTGACGGCCTGCCTGACCTGACGCATCTCGCGGCCGTGCAGATCGAAGTCGCGGGTCTGCAGGATGGCCTCGTCGCCGAGTTGCAGGACGATGAGTCCGGCGCGGTTGTAGGCGGTGGCCCCGTCCTCGCTGGCGCCCATCACCGCCGGCGTCCAGCCGTAGGTGGAGGCCAAGTCCAGCCAGGCGTCCACGGCGTGCGGCCAGGCCTCCTCGTCCCCGATGGGGTCGCCGCTGGCCAGGCACACCCCGAGCTCCACCCGGTAGGTGACCGCGGCCTTGCCGCTGGGCGCGAACACCACCGCCTTGTCGCGCCGGGTGGCGAAGTAGCCGAGCGAGTCGTCGCCGCCGGAGCGGGCGAGCAGCCCGCGCAGCGCCGACTCGTCCTCGCCGGTGAGTGCGTTCGTCGAGCGCTGCGACCGGAACAGCGTGATGACCGCGGCGAGCAGGGCCAGTGCACCGAACAGGCCGAGCAGGGTGTTGACGAATCCGTGTGTGCGACCGTCGAACTGCTCGTTGTCGACCACCACGATGCCGGCGACGCGGTTGAGCGCCCACAGCAGCCGCTGGTTCGGCGGCAGGGTCCCGGGGAAGAGCTCGACCAGGGCCCAGCCGAGCAGGGTGCCGACGGCGAGCCCGCCGACCAGCACGCCGAGGGCCTTCCACACCGCGCCGCGTCGGACCCGGGTGTAGAACTGTGGCCGCGCGGCGACGAGCAGGCCGATCACGACGAGGTGCACCACCAGCGCCACCCCGGCGTGCACGTTGCCCTCGCCGACCAGCATGGCCAGGTTCGCCAACGCGAACAGGACCAGGTAGACGGTGAGCAGCCACCAGGCGATCCGCTTGCGACTGGCCAGCGCCGCCGCGAGCAGTCCCAGCACCAGGGCCCAGGAGAAGCTGGTGTCGGGCGCGTCGAAGTAGTAGCTGTCGACGTACTCGCGCGGCGTGTGCAGCAGGTACCGGAGCACCGGCGACAGGCTCCACGCGAACACCAGCGTCGCGTAGACCCCGAACACCACACCGGCGATGTGCGGGACCGCGGACAGTCTCCCGTTCCGGGCCCGTTCGAGTGGCCGGGCAGGCGGCACCCTGTCGTCGACAGACGATTCGATCGCGGTGCTCGGCGTCATGACATCCAGTGTGAAGCCTGCGGCCGTGAGGTGTGGAGCGAAGCGCCCGGTCGATCTGCCGCAGACCATTCCGGCTCTGTTCCGGTGACCGGCGGAGTGCTTGACTGGAGGGGTTAGCCGCGTCTTCTCGAAGGGCGGTACGGCCATGTGGAGGAAGCGACACGGTGCACGGGTGCTTCTCGCCGTCGCAGCGCTGGTGCTGGTCGAGGTCGGCGGCGGGGTGGGGGTGGCGTCCGCGGGGTGGAGAACCCAGGCCGGCGGCTCGGTGTCGGCCGTCGCCGACGTCTCGACGCACCAGTTCACGGTCAGCATCGGCGGGCAGGTGGTCAAGGTGATGCCCGCGTCGATGGGCAAGCCCGGACACGAGACGCCGCTCGGCACCTTCCACGTCATGGAGAAGTTCCGCGACATGGTGATGGACTCGTCGACCTACGGGGTGCCCGTGGACGCGCCGGAGGGCTACCGGCTCGACGTCGAGTACGCGGTCCGCCTCACCTCGGGGGGCATCTTCGTCCACGGCGCACCCTGGTCCGTCGACTCACAGGGATACGAGAACGTCAGCCACGGCTGCATCAACCTGAGCACCGAGAACGCCGCGTGGTTCTTCGAGAACGTCGAGGTGGGTGACCCCGTCACCATCGTGGGCTGACGCGTCGCCGGCGGGGGGTCGCGCGGGCGGCGGGCCGGCATCCGCGGGAGGATGGGGGCATGTCCGAAACCTTCGACGTCCCCATCCGCGACGAGTCCATCCGGCTCGGTCAGTTCCTCAAGCTGGCCAGCCTCATCGAGTCCGGAGCGGAGGCCAAGGAGGTCATCGCCGACGGGATGGTCTCGGTCAACGGCGAGGTCGAGGTCCGCCGCGGCCGGCAGCTCAAGCAGGGCGACGTGGTGTCGATCGGCGAGACCAGCGCGCGGGTCGCCCACTTCTGAAGCCTTCAGTCCTCCGCGCGGACGACGACGCCGTCGTGGTCGCTGTAGACGGTCTCGCCCGGGTTGAAGGTGACGCCGCCGAAGCTGACCGGGACGTTCTTCTCGCCGGAACCGGTCTGGGTGCTCTTGCGCGGGTTGGTGCCGAGGGCCTTGATGCCGATCTCGAGGGTGCGCAGGATCGCCGAGTCCCGCACCGCGCCGTTCACGATGACACCGGCCCAGCCGTTGCTCACGCCGCGTCCGCCGATGATGTCGCCGACCAGTGCGGTGTGGATGCTCGCGTCACCGTCGACCACCAGGACGCCGCCGTTGCCCGGCTCGCCCAGGGTCTGCTTGACCAGCAGGTTGTCCTGGAAGCACTTGATGGTGGTGATGCGCCCGGAAAACGTTGCGTGGCCGCCGAACTGGATGAACTGGGTGTCGCAGCTGCGGATCTCGGGGCCGATCTCGTCGGCCAGGTCAGCGGTCGCCACGGGCTCGCTCATGTGTTGTCCCCTTCGTCGGTGTGCCCGTACACCCTAGTTCGCGGGGCTCAGTTGTCGCCACGGCCATGGCGGCGTTCGTAGTCGTCGCGGGTGTCGTTGGCGCGGCGCTGCGCCTTCGCGTCGAGCAGTTCGGGGTCGAGGCCGTGGCTGAGCAGGCGGTGGCGCCGGTAGATGTTCATCAGCGCGACCGCGAAGTACAGCACCGGGAACAGCAGCAGCGCCATCATGGCGAGCGGGATCCACCGCTCACCGGGGATGAGCAGGTAGAACGCCGCGAACAGCGGGATCAGCGGGATCGTGAAGCGCAGCACGTACCGCGTCATCGCCCCGGGCCCGACGAGGTCGTTTCGCACCCAGTCCTGCATGGACTCGGGCAGGACGCCGCCGAACAGGTACCGGAGGTACTGGCCGAGGTTGGGTTTGCGCTGGTCGGGCATCTTCCCAGGGTAGAACCTGGCGGGTGATCCACGTCCGCCGACCCGGACGCGGAGGTACCGATCCCGGGTCGGCGGACAGGGCCGGCAAGGCTGGTCGCTACTGACCGTTGCGGGCGGCGTTCGCCACGATCACGTCGTGCACGTACTGCGCGAGGCCGGGTGCGATGTCGTCGTAGTGCTTGCGGAACCGTTCGTCCGACACGTAGGTCTGGGCGATGCACACCTGCATGTCGTAGCCGCAGTCGTAGTGTCGCCGAATGCCCGCGAGGTGCCGCTCGGCCAGGGCCGCCGCCCGGTCGGCGCCGGCGGGGACGCCCTCGGCCAGTGCCGCGGCGAGGTCGGCCTCGAGCGCGTCGGCCTCCGTCTTGATCTGCTGCCAGTCGGCCTTGCTGAACTTCGCAGATCGGGCCTGCGACTGCTTCCAGGCATCGGTCCCACCCCAACGCTGCTCGGCCTCGGCGGCGTACTCCTCGCCCGGCCAGTCGTCGCCGAAGATCTCCCGCTGCTCCGCGGGGGTCAACTGAATTCCCATCGTCTGTGCCTCCAACATCTTCTCTACGGCTGCGGCCATCTGGTGCAGGCGATCAATCCGTTGTTCCAACAACTTTCGCTGTCGCCGTAGGTGCGCCATCGCATCGACGGACGGATCGTCGAGGAGGGCCGAAATCTCCTCGAGGGGGAATCCGAGCTCCCGGTAGGTCAGCACCCGGTGTAGTCGCTCGACGTCCGCCCCCGAGTAACTGCGGTAGCCGGACGGCGTCCGACCGGACGGCGCGACCAACCCGATCTCGTCGTAGTGGTGCAGTGTTCGCACGCTCACGCCGACCAGCCGGGCAACCTCGCCGACCGTCAGCCTGGACTCCCTGTTCTCGCTCACACCGGAGACGATGCGGCCTCCCGTCGCGTGAGGGTCAAGTGGCGCCGTCAATGTGCATTCCGCCGCTGCCGGGCGTTGCCGACGCTGAGCGCGGCGCGGAGCAGCCCGGGGGCGCGCTTGGCGGTACGGAGCACGGCGCGGTCGATCATGCCGAGGCTCGGCGGGTTTCGGGGAACGGTCCGCGTCGGGTGATCGGTGCCGGCGAGCGCGTAGAGGGGCCAGCTCCCGGGTATGCCCTTCAGTTGTCGTTCCCCACGGTCGGTGAACGACAACCCCGAACCCACGACGAGGTCGCGGACGGCGCGCGAGACCAGCACCTCGCCGGGCCCGGCGTCGGCCCTGATCCGGGCGCCGGTGTGCACGGTCATCCCGGTGATCTCCGGGCCCGCGCGCTCGACCGGGCCGGTGTGGACCCCGGCCCGGACCTCGATGCCCAGCGCGTGCGCGTCGAGGCAGATCTGCCGGGCGCACCGGACCGCGGCCACCGGGCCGTCGAAGGTGCTGAAGGTGCCGTCGCCGGTCACGTTGACCACTCGTCCGCCGGCCCGCTCGACGGTGTCCCGGACTTCGCGTTCGTGGGTGGCACGCAGGGAGGCGTATTTCGAATCGCCAATGTGGGCAAGGACTTCGGTTGATCCGACGATGTCGGTGAACAGCACCGCGGCGAGGAACCGGTCCGCGTCGGCGGGGCGGTGCGCGCCGGTGGCGACCTCCTCGACGTGGTCGAGGACCGGTGTCCACGCCTCGCCCAGCGAGGCGCCCGGCGGGGCTGGTGGGAGCAGGTGGAATCGGCCGTGTGGGATCAGGTCCGCGACATGGCGGGCGGCGGCCCGTGGGACCGGGCTGTCGGGGACCAGCAATACCCGGGCCGGACACTGGATCGACGGCAGCACCTGCGTGTAGTCGAGTCGGAAGATCCACTCGAGGTTGGCGCGCGCGGTGGCCGGGGGCGCGGAGCAGCGCTCGAGCAGCGCCATCAGCCGCCGGTTGTAGGGCGAGTCCACCGCCGGGTCCCACAGTGCCGTGCTGTTTCCCGAACCCCATGTCTCGGCGGCCGCGCGCCACCCCTCGATGTACCGCACCACCTCGCCCGGGGCCCAGCCGAAGGGCGGGTGGTCTGCGTCGACGAGGCTCTCGGCGAACGGCTGGACCAGCACGAGCCCGGTGACCCGCTCGGGCTCGCGTGCGGCGAGCAGGCAGAGCGCGGCGCAGGTGCTGGCGACGCCTACCAGCGTGGCCCGCTGTATCCCGACCTCGTCCATGACCGCGAGGACGTCGCTGACCTGCTCGTCGAGGGTGGGCACGTGGTCCACGGGGTCGGACAGGCCGAGGCCACGACGCTGGAAGTGCACGGTTCGGCCGAAGGTGGACCCGCGTTCCATCAGGTAGTGGATCTGCGGGTCGGTCCACAGCAGGTCGAGGTGCATGTTCAACTCGAAGAACCACACCACATCGAGGTCCCCGCCGCCCACCACCTGGTACGCGAGCGCACTGCCCTCGCGGTCGACGTACTGGACCTCCGGGGAATCCATCAGTCCAGGTTAGTCGCCGTCCCGCGGCGGCGGGAGGTTCGCCGCTGCGCTGCGTTGGCGACGGTGGCGACGGTGCGCAGCAGCCGCGGGGCGCGCCGGGCCAGACGCAGTACCGAACGGTCGAACATGTTGGGACTCGGATGGTTTCGTTCCAGAAGCGGGGTGGGGAGGATCGTGTCGTCGAGTGCGTACAGCGACCACCGGCCGGGTACGCCCCTGAGTTCGTGGAGGTCGCGGTCGGCGAAGCAGAGCCCGGATCCCGCGACGAGGTCGCGGACGGCGCGCGAGACCAGCACCTCGCCGGGACCGGCGGCGGCACCGATCCGGGCGCCGGCGTGCACGGTCATCCCGGTGATCTCCGGGCCTGCCCGTTCGACCGGGCCGACGTGCACGCCGGCCCGGACCTCGATACCCAGCGATCCGGCGCCGCCGCAGATTCGATGGGCGCACCGGACCGCGGCCACGGGGCCGTCGAAGGTGCTGAAGGTGCCGTCGCCGGTCACTTTGACCACCCGTCCGCCGCCCTGCTCCACCTCGTCGCGGACCTCACGTTCGTGCGCGGCGAGGAGTGCGGTGTACTTCGAATCACCTATGCGGGCAAGGACTTCGGTGGATCCGACAATGTCGGTGAACAGCACCGCGGCGAGGAACCGGTCCGCGTCCGTCGGGCGGTGTACTCCGGTGGCGATCTCCTCGACATGGTCGAGGACCGGTGTCCACGCCTCGCCCAGCGAGGCGCCCGGCGGGGCGAGTGGCAGCAGGTGGAACCGGCCGTGCGGGATCAGGTCCGCGACGTGCCGGGCGGAGCGTCGGGGGACGGGGCTGTCGGGGACCAGCAACACGCGCGCCGGACACTGGATGGACGGCAGCACCTGGGTGAAGTCGAGTCGGAAGGTCCACTCGAGATGCGTGCGCGCGGTGGACGGGGGTGCGGAACAGCGCTCGAGCAGTGCCATCAGCCTGCGGTTGTAGGGCGAGTCCACCGCCGGGTCCCAGATCCCCGTGCTGTTTCCGGACCCCCACCTCTCGGCGGCCGCGCGCCACCCCGTGACGAACCGTTCCACCTCTTGCGGGTCCCAGCCGAAGGGCGGGCTGTCCGTGTCGAGGAGGCTCTCGCCCAACGGTTGGACGAGGACCAGGCCGGTGACGCGTTCGGGTGCCCGGGCGGCGAGCACGCTGACGGCGGCGCAGGTGCTGGCCACGCCGACCAGCGTGGCCCGCTGTATCCCGACCTCGTCCATGACCGCGAGGAGGTCGCTGACCTGCTCGTCGAGGGTCGGCACCCGGTCGACCGGGTCGGAGAGCCCGAGCCCGCGCCGCTGGAAGTAGGTGGTCCGCGCGAAGGTGGACCCGCGCTCCATCAGGTAGTGGACGTGCGGGTCGGTCCACATCAGGTCCAGGTGCAGGTTGAACTCGAAGAACCAGACCACGTCCAGGTCCCCGTCGCCCACCACCTGGTACGCGAGTGCACTGCCCTCGCGGTCGACGTACTGGATCTCCGGGGGATCCATCAGTCCAGGCCGGTTGCCGTTCCGCGACGGCGGGGGGTCCGCCGCTGCGCCGCGTTGGCCACGGTGGCGACGGTGCGCAGCAGTCGCGGGGTGCGCCGCGCCAAGCCCAGAACCGTGCGGTCGATCATGTTGGGGGTAGGCCTCTTTCGTGCGATCGGGAGAGTCTCGGATTCGCCGTCGAGTGCGTACAGCGACCACCGCCCGGGTACGCCCCTGAGCTCGTGGAGGCCGCGGTCGACGAAGGACAGCCCGGACCCCACGACCAGGTCACGGACGGCGCGGGACGCGAGTACCTCACCCGGGCGGGCAGCGGCCTCGATCCGGGCGCCGACATGGACGGTCATCCCGGTCAGCTCCAGGCCGGTGTGCTCCACCTCGCCGGTGTGCACGCCGGCGCGCACCGCGATGCCCAACGCGGTCGCCGACCGGCAGATCCGTTCGGCGCACCGGAGCGCGGCGGCGGGGCCGTCGAAGACGCTGAAAGTGCCGTCGCCCGAGACGTTCACGAGGCGCCCGCCGGCCCGATCGACCTCGACCCGGACCTGCCGTTCGTAGGCCGCGCGCAGGTCGCGGTACGCCACGTCACCGATCAGGGCCAGCGTCTCGGTGGAGTGCACCACGTCGGTGAACAGCAGCGACGCGAGGAAGCGGTCAGCGTCGGCGGGGCGGTGCATGCCGGTCGCCGACTCCTCCACGTGCTCGAGGACCGGCGTCCAGGCCTCGCCGATCGACGAACCAGGGGGAGCGGGTGGCAGCAGGTGGAACCGGCCGTGCGGGATCAGGTCCGCGACGTGYCGGGCGGCGCCGCGCGGCACGAGGCTGGCCGGGGCCAGCAGCACTCGCGCCGGGCACTGGACCGACGGCAGCGCCCGCGAGTAGTCGAGGCGGAAGATCCACTCGAAGTGGGCCCGGGCGGTCGCCGGGGTGGCCGAGCAGCGCTCCGACAGCGCCATCAGGCGCCGGTTGTGCGTGGTGTCCATCGCCGGATCCCACCTGGCCAGGGAGGCCCCGGTGCCCCATTCGTTGCCCGCGCCGCGCCACCCGGCGATGTAGCGGGCCCGGGACGCCTCGTCCCAGCCGACCGGCATCCGGTCGGTGCCGAGCAGGCTTTCCGCGAACGGTTGGATCAGCACGAGGCTGCGGACCCGGTCGGGTGAGCGGGCCGCCAGCATGCACAGGGCGCCGCAGGTGCTGGTGACGCCCACCATGGTGGCGTGCCGGATCCCGACCTCGTCCATCACCGCGGCGACGTCGTCGGCCTGCTCTTCGAGTGTGGGCACGTGGTCGATGGGGTCGGACAGTCCCACGCCCCGGCGCTGCAGGAACGTGGTGCGCGCGAAGGTGGTGCCGCGCTCGAGCAGGTAGTTGATGTGCGGGTCCGTCCACATCAGGTCCAGGTGCTGCGCCACCTCGAAGAACCAGATCACGTCGCGCCGCGTCGAGTCCCGGGCCTGCTCCGACTCGCCCACCACCTGGTACGCCAGCGCATGACCGTCACGCTGGACGTACCGGGTACCCGGCGGGTCCATTTCCCCAGCGTAGTACCGCCACTCGTGAGCGCGGGTAAGTGATTCGACGGCAACAGTTTTGACTCGGCGGCGACGGGGTACGTGTTAGCTTCGCGAACAATCTCTTGTGGTCTCTGTTGTTCTTGTGAAGTGAGGAACCAGGCGTGACGTTGAACATTGCCGATCTCTACGAAGCCGTCGCGGACGCGATCCCGGACCGGGTTCCGTTGATCTTCGGGTCGTCCGTGCCGGGTTCGGGGCAGCTGGACGTGCAGCGTCGCAGCTACCTCGAGCTGGACCGGCGCGCGAACCGCCTGGCACACCACCTGCAGTCGATCGGCGTGCGGCCCGGCCAACACGTCGGCATCCACATGCGCAACTGCATCGAGTACGTCGAATGCCTGTTGGCCTGCATGAAGATCCGGGCCGTGGCGATCAACGTCAACTACCGCTACACCGACGCCGAGCTGGTCTACCTCTACAACAACTCGGAGGTCGTGGCGCTGGTGGTCGAGTCCGACTACGTGCCGACCGTGGCCGCCGCGCTGCCGCAGTGCCCCGGGCTGGCGCACGTGCTGGTGGTCGGTGAGGCGGGCACCGACCTGGCGGGCGTCGACGTCCGGGACTACGAACCGGCACTGGCGGCGCAGTCGGACGGACGCGACTTCGCCCAGCGCAGCGCGGACGACCACTTCGTCGTCTACACCGGCGGCACCACCGGCATGCCCAAGGGCGTGGTGTGGCGGCACGAGGACTTCTTCTACGCGGCCCTGTCCGGCGCGAACCTGGCGGGGCCGCCGCGGCGATCCGTCGGCGAAGTGGTGGACGCCGCGGTCGCGAACACGAATCCGGCCGTGCTGATGCTGATTCCGCCGCTCATGCACGGCGCCGCGATCTACTCCCTGCTGACCGCGTTCCTGTCCGGCGCGCCGCGCGTGCTGGCCCGCACCTTCGACCCCGAGCAGGTGCTGCGCCTCGTCGAGGCGGAGTCGATCGCCGGCATCACCGTCGTCGGCGACGCCATCGCCGGGCCGATCGCGGACGCCGTCGCCGAGCACGGCTCGCGGTACGACCTGACGTCGCTGAAGCTGATCGGTTCCGGGGGTGCCCTGTTCTCGCCCGCACTCAAGGACCGGCTGCGCGGGATGCTGCCCGGGCTCGTGGTCAAGGACGCTTTCGGCGCCTCGGAGTCCGGCAACGACGGGGTGGTGGAGTTCGGCGCCGACGGCACCAAGCGGATCCGGTCGAACCCGAACATGCTGCTGGTCGACGAGCGGAACCGGGTGCTCGACGCGGACTCCGCGGAGCCCGGCTTCATCGCCCGCCGCGGCCACGTCCCGCTCGCGTACTTCGGCGACCCGGACAAGACGGCCGCGACGTTCCCCACCGTGGACGGGGTGCGGTTGGCGGTGCTCGGCGACATGGGCCGGCGGGAGGCGGACGGGACGATCGTGCTGCTCGGCCGCGGCTCGACGTGCATCAACTCGGGCGGCGAGAAGGTGTACCCCGAGGAGGTGGAGCTGGCCCTCAAGACGCACCCCGCGGTGCTCGACGCCCTGGTCGCCGGCGCCCCCGACGCCCGGTTCGGCGAGAAGGTGGCCGCGGTGGTGGCGCTGCGGGACGGGCACGAGGACGTGGACACCGCCGAGCTCGCCGAGCACTGCCGGGCCCACGTCGCCGGGTACAAGATCCCGCGGTCGATCGTGGTGGTGCCGGCCGTGCTGCGCTCGCCGAGCGGCAAGGCGGACTACCGCTGGGCCAAGGAGACGGTCGCGCAGGCCTGACCCAGGCCCGGCGGTGTGGCCGCCGAGTACGGTCGGTTGTGTGCTGATCTGGTACGTCAGTTACGGGTCGAACATGTCGATCGACCGGCTGGGTTGCTACCTGCGAGGCGGTCGCCCCGCCGGTGGTCGGCGCACCCAACCCGGCGCGCGCGACGGCCGCGCACCGCGGGAGTCGGCGCCGGTCCTGGTGCCGGGCCGGGTCTTCTTCGCCGGTCGGTCGCGGGTGTGGGGCGGCGGCCGGGCCTTCTACGACCCGGACGAGGCGGGCCGGGTCGCGGCTCGGGCGTACCTGCTGACCGCGGAGCAGTTCGACGACGTGCGGTCCCAGGAGCCCGAGTGCTACGACAGGGTGCTGGATCTGGGGCGCCGCGGCGGGCTCGCGATGCGCACGTTCACCTGCCGGGCCCGGGGGTCGACGGCGGTGCACACGGCCCCGTCGCCCGCCTATCTGCGGGCGCTCGGCGCGGGCCTGCGGGAGGCCCACGGTTGGGATCCCGGGCAGGTCGCGGACTACCTCGCGGCCGCTGTTTCGTGGAACCGGACCTCCCCGGTGCCCGCGGCAGCCGCGGTCGCCGGGACGGCAGTGGCGGTTTCTCGGCTGCCCTGTGATGCGGGCCACCGACCAGGTAGGTTGACGTAACTCGAAGAAATACTCACCAGTAGGGGTGCGAAAATGCCTGCTCCGTCCGCCGCAACGTTCGCGCGGCTTCTCGAACTCGTCGCGATCGAAGATGCCGCGAGCCGGCCGACCCGGCCCGTCGTCGAGGCCTTCACCGGCCGCGAACTGGCGACCATCCCCGTCGGCACCGCCGAGGACGCGAAGGCCGCGGTCGCCCGTGCCCGGGTCGCCCAGGTCGCCTGGGCCGCGCGTCCCGCCGAGGAACGCGCCCGGATCTTCCACTGCTACCGCGACCTGGTGCTGGCGAACCGCGACGCGCTGATGGACATGGCGCAGGCCGAGACCGGCAAGTCGCGCGCCGCCGCACAGGAGGAGGTCCTCGACATCTCGATGACCTCGCGTTACTACGCCCGCACGGCACCGAAGGCGCTCGCGCCGAAGCGCGTGCAGGGCATGCTGCCGGGCCTGACGAAGACCGTCGTGCGGCACCACCCGAAGGGCGTCGTCGGCGTCATCTCGCCGTGGAACTACCCGATGACCCTCGCGGTCTCCGACGCCATCGCCGCGCTGCTGGCCGGCAACGCCGTGGTGATCAAGCCGGACAGCCAGACCCCGTACTGCGCCCTGGCCTGCGTCGACCTGCTGTACCAGGCGGGCCTGCCCCGCGACGTGTTCGCCGTGGTGCCCGGCCCGGGCTCCGTGGTCGGCACCGCGCTCGTCGAGAACACCGACTACCTGATGTTCACCGGTTCCTCCGCCACCGGCCAGCTGCTCGCCGAGCAGGCCGGCCGCAGGCTGATCGGCTTCTCCGCCGAGCTCGGCGGCAAGAACCCGATGATCGTCACCAAGGGCGCGAACCTGCGTGAGGTGGCCGACGCCGCCGTGCGCGCCTGCTTCTCGAACTCCGGCCAGCTGTGCATCTCGATCGAGCGCATCTACGTCGAGCAGCCGGTGGCGGACGAGTTCATCCGGCTCTTCGGCGATCGGGTCAAGAAGATGACCCTCGGCGCCGGCTACGAGTTCGGCATCGAGATGGGCAGCCTCGTCTCCGAGGCGCAGGTCAAGACGGTCTCCGGGCACGTCGACGACGCCGTGGTCAAGGGCGCAACCGTGGTCGCCGGCGGCAAGGCCCGCCCCGACCTGGGCCCGCTGTTCTACGAGCCGACGGTGCTCACCGGCGTGACCGACGAGATGGAGTGCGCGCGCAACGAGACGTTCGGGCCGCTGGTGTCGATCTACCCGGTCGCGCATGTCGACGAGGCGATCCGCCTGGCCAACGACACCGAGTACGGCCTCAACGCCAGCGTGTGGGCGGGCACCAAGGCCGAGGGCGAGGCCATCGCCGCGCAGGTCCGCGCCGGCACCGTCAACGTCGACGAGGGCTACGCCCCGGCCTGGGGTAGCACCGCCGCACCGATGGGCGGCATGGGCGTCTCCGGTGTCGGTCGCCGGCACGGCCCCGACGGCATGCTCAAGTACACCGAGTCGCAGACCATCGCCACCACCCGGGTGCTCAATCTCGGTGGGCCGCGCGGACTTCCGCCGAAGCTGTGGGCAAAGGCGCTGGCGCCGTTCATCAAGGTGATGCAGTACCTGCCCGGGCGCTGACCGTGGACCGCGCGAGCGTCCGGATCGAGGCCGCGCCGTCCGCCGTTTGGGACGTCGTCACCGACATCGCCGGCTTCGGCCGGTTCAGCCCCGAGAACACCGGCGGGCGCTGGACCGGCGGACAGCCGGTGACCGTCGGGGCGACGTTCACCGGCGGCAACCGGCACGGTCTGATCCGCTGGACCACCCACTGCACGGTGGTCGACGTGGTTGCGGGGCAGAGGTTCTCGTTCGAGGTGGACGAGTCCAAGGCGCGCTGGACGTACCTGGTGGAGCCGTCGGGGACCGGTACCCGGGTCACCGAGACCCGGGAGATCTACGGAACCCCCGTCCTGCAGGTGCGTCTGGTGCAGCGGTCGAAGCTGATCGGGCGCAACCGGAATGCGCTGATGCAGTCCGGCATGCAGACCACCCTCGCGCGGATGAAGGGGTACCTCGAGCGCTGACGTGGGCTCAGGCCGAGGGGAACCGCGCGACGTAGCGACGCTGCCACGGCGTCTCGACGGCGTGCGGGGAGTACCCGTCCCGGACGAAGGCCACCGCCTCGTATGCGGGCACGCCGTCCAGCACGGCCAGGCACGCGAGCGCGGTGCCGGTCCGGCCGCGTCCGCCGCCGCAGGCGACCTCCACCCGCTCGAACTCGGATCGGCGCCACGCCTCGCGCAACGCGTGGTGCGCGACCGCGGGGTCCGTGGGCAACCAGAAGTCCGGCCACCGGATCCACCGGGTGTCCCACGGCTGGGCGGCCGGTGGGCGGCCGAGCAGGTAGAGCCCGAACTCGGGCGGTGCGCCGTCGGGCAGGGGTCGACGGAGGCCGCGTCCGCGGACGAGTCGTCCGGAGGGCAGCCGCAGCAGCCCGGAAGTGCTTGCGTCCCAAGTGGAATTCATTCGCGGCAGCCTCAGATCCCGGCGGTGAACCGCTGGTTGCGGCCCGCGTCGGCAGGTGCGAGGTTGACCGCGTCGACGAGGCCGACGAGCCGCCCGATCAGCGGCGCGACCCGCCGGGGGCGGTCGACGATCGCGTCGCAGATCACCCGCCCGCCCTGCTCGGCGGTCAGCGCGGCGGTCTTCGCGTACCTCTCGTTCGGCGTGATCATCTCGGTGCGCACCAGCGGCATGTACACCGAGGTGAAGCGGATGTTCTCGTCGAGCGTCTCCGCCTGGAAGGACCGGGAGACCTCGTCCAGGGCGGCCTTGGACGCGACGTACGCGCCGTACCCGGGCCCGCCGGTCAGGTTCGCGAGCGAGAGCACGTTGACCACTTGACCGAAGCGGCGCTCCCGCATCCCGGGCAGGAAGGCGAGCATCAGCCGGACGGCGGCGATGTAGTTCAGCTGCATCGTCCGTTCGAAGTCGTGGATCCGGTCGTAGGACTGCTCGAGGGACCGCCGGATCGACCGCCCCGCGTTGTTGACCAGGATGTCGACGCGCCCGTGGTCGGCGAGCACCTGCGCGGTCGTCGCGGCGACCGCATCCAGGTCGCTGAGGTCGCACGGGTACACCGCGGCCGTGCCCCCGCGCCCGGTCACCGTCGCGGCGACCTCGCGGAGTTCCGGCGCCCGCCGCGCGACGAGCAGCACGGTCGCGCCGGCCGCGCCCAACTCGAGTGCGGCGGCCCGGCCGATCCCGGACGAGGCCCCGGTGACGAGGACGACCCGTCCGGCGACGGCGTCGGCCAGGGAGGGACGCCGGCGCCGGGACCGGAACGGCGAACCCGTGTCGAGCGCATGCCTGACCCTGAACAACCATTCCCGTGTCGAGGACATGGTTCCGGAGCTTAGGGTCCGGCGCCGGTGTCGGTGGCGGAACCCGAGTCCCGCCCCGCTCAGCGCGGAACGATGTCGTCGAGCTTCCAGGTGCGGTCGAAATAGGGCTCGAGCGGGCCGTAGAACCGGAAGTAGGAGAACCAGTGCCGTCCCGGGATCGTCTGGATCCAGTTCGCCTCCTTGCCTTCCGGCGCGGTCGGACCGAAGAAGAGGTCGACGGAGCCGTCGTCGTTGGTGACGAGGTCCGGGTTGCGTGAACCGCGGTCCCCGCGCTGCTGCTCGTTGTCGATCAGGCAGCGGGTGTCGACGTCGTAGACGGTGACGGACCAGAACAGCTTCGCCGGCGGGTCCGCGGGCACGTGCAGGGTGTACTGCTCGCCGCCGTCCAGCCACTCGTCCGAGTCGTCCGTGTACGCGCCGAGGTAGGCCTGCCCGACGCCGGGCGTCTGGCTCTTCATCGCCTCGGAGAAACTGACGGCCTCGTAGAACCATGCTGCCCGCTCGAGCAGCTGGTCGTGGTGCCGGCCGCGCTGGTCGGAGTGGTCGAGCTGGACCACCAGGTCCCACGTCCGGTCCGGCCAATGCAGCGACCCGGGGAACCGCTTGGCGAACGAGTTGGCCTGTGCCATCAGCTCTCCCGTGGCGGTGGCGGCTGTCAGGATCCGGGTCAGCCGCTCGTCGGGCGCGAACGGCTTGCCCTTCTCGATGCCCAGCTGCCCGAGCATGGCCAGGTAGAAGCGGTCGCGCTCGTCGACGATCTCGTGCTGGTAGATCTCGTGCAGCCGGACCCAGTAGTCGAGGCCGCGCGGCTGGTCACCGGTCCAGGGGCGACCGTCCGGGGAGACGATGCGGGTAGCCGGCGCCTCTCGTCCGTCGAACGGGGTGATGCGGACCCCGTCGACCAGCTGCTGGGACCGCTGGTGGTCGGGGTCGAGTGTGCGAAACCCGAACATCACGTTCATGCCGGTGGCCCGGTGCACGAAGTACTCGTCGCCGACGTCGGGCGCATCCTGCCCGGGCGGCACGATCAGGTGCTTGCCGCCACGCCCCTGGTCCGGGCCCATCTCACCGAGGATGCCGAACTCGCGTTGCCAGAAGTCGGAGAAGCCACCCGCGGTGTGCCCGGGCGGCACCTCGACGACCAGCCGCCCGGTCCGGCTCAGGTCGATGAAGTTGAGGATGTACGGCGTCGTCGCGTTCGCGGTGATGAGGCCCAGGCGGTCCCGGTAGCTCACGTAGTGCACCAGGTCGTAGTCGGTCGCGCCGAAGACGTCGCGGTGCTGGGTCTGCCACTGCGCGTAGGACACCAGCGGCAGCGCCCACAGGTAGGCCTGGCACGCCAGCTGGTGGTCGAGCTCGTCGAAGACGAGCGGCAGGTCCGCACGCCGGGGGAGTTCCCCGTCCATCCGGACGTCCGCCAGCTGGCCGGGCAGTTGGGAACTCGACATTGTGTACCTCCACGCCTCGGGTGTTTTCGTCAGCATCGCCGCAACCGGATGCCCGGTGCCTCACCCGCCGAGGATGACCGGGCGGCGATGTGGTGGTCCGCGAGCGCTGGTCTCTCGTCGCCCTCCATCGAAAGGTGGAAATTCTGTGACGACCGGCGGTTCGGACCTGCCGAGTCGGGCCGGGCCTGGTGGAATCGAGACGGTCCCGAAGTCGTTCGGTGACAGATGCTTCGAGCCTGGAGGTCAGCGATGTCGACCGATTCCACCGAGATCGACACCGGACCACGGGCGGACCGCCGCGCCTGGATCGGGCTCGGCGTCCTCGCCGCCGGCTTGTCGATGATCGTGGTCGACGGCACCATCGTCGGTGTCGCGTTGCCGGTGATCATCACCGACCTGAACCTGGACCTGACGGACGCCCAGTGGGTCAACAGCGTCTACTCGGTGGTGTTCGCCGCGCTGCTGCTCACCGCCGGACGGCTCGGCGACCGGCTCGGACGCCGCCGCATGTTCATCGTCGGCGTGCTGCTGTTCATGACCGGCAGCCTGATGGCCGCCGCCGCGGGCAGCGCCACCTCGCTGATCGTGGCCCGGGTGGTCCAGGGCGTCGGCGGCGCGTTCGTGCTGCCGACCACGCTGTCGAGCGTGAATGCCACCTTCCGCGGGAAGGACCGGATCGTCGCGTTCGCGGTGTGGGGCGCCGTCATCTCCGGCATGGCGGCGGTGGGTCCGCTGCTCGGCGGCTGGCTGACCACGTACTTCACCTGGCCGTGGATCTTCATCGTGAACATCCCGATCGGGATCGCCGTGATCATCGGCGCCCTGTTCGCGGTGCGGGAGACCCGCGCCAAGATCACCGAGCCGGGCCTCGACGTGGACGGCCTGCTGCTCAGCGCGATCGGCTTCGGCGGCGTCATCTTCGCCCTGATCGAGGGGCAGAGCCTCGGCTGGTGGAAGCCGATCGCGCCGTTCAGCGTGTTCGGGATCGAGTGGCCGCAGGACGCGCCGGTGTCGGTGGTCCCGGTCGTCGGCGCGATCGGCGTGGCGGCGCTCGTGCTGTTCGTGGTCTGGGAGCGGCACCGGGCCCGCGGCAGCCACCGCTCCGCGATCCTCGACCTGACCCTGTTCTCGGTGCCGACGTTCACCTGGGGCAACCTGACCGCGCTGACCGTGGCGATCGGCGAGTTCGGTCTGCTGCTGGTGCTGCCGCTGTTCCTGGTGAACGCGCTCGGCCTGACCACGATGGGCGCCGGTCTGGTGCTGGCCGCGATGGCGCTGGGCGCCTTCGCCTCCGGCGCGGCGGCCCGGCACGTCGCCGCCGCGTTCGGTGCGCCGAAGACCGTGATCCTGGGATTGGCGCTCGAGGCGGTGGGCGTGGCCGTGGTCGCGGTGTTCATCTCCTCGACGGTGTCCCCGTGGCTGTTGGCGGTGCTGCTGGCGGTGTACGGCGCCGGGCTGGGGCTGGCGTCGGCGCAGCTGACCGGGACGGTGCTCGCCGACATCCCCACCGAGAAGTCCGGGCAGGGGTCGGCCACGCAGAGCACCGTGCGTCAGCTCGGCGCCGCGCTGGGCTCCGCGATCCTGGGTGCGGTGCTCTCGATCTCGTTGGCGCAGAACCTCACCGACCGTCTCGAACCGGTCACCGCGGTACCGCCGCCGGTGCAGGAGCAGCTGGTCACCGCGACCCGGGACTCGGCCGGCGGCACCATCTCAGGTCTGCGCGAGCAGGGCGAGCAGGGCAAGCTCGGGCCGGCCGGGCCGGAGGTCACCACCGCGCTGTCGGAGGGCTTCGGCGACTCCACCCGCACCGCGCTGTTCGTGGCGTCCGGGTTCCTGGCGCTCGGACTGGTCAGCGCGACCGCGCTCAACGCGCGCTCGCGCCGGGACTAGGTGGCCTCGGAGTCGCGGTCGTACGCCGCGATCACCCGCTTCGGGGCAGTCAGCCGCCAGGCCTCCTCGACCAGTTCGGCCAGCTCCTGCGGGTCCACCCGGGCCAGCACCACGTCGATCCAGCCCCACCGGCCGAAGAACGGCGCCACCAGGAACACGTCCGGGTTCTCGGCGATCAGCGCGGCCTGGTCGTCGCGGGTGGCCTTCAGGCACACCGTCGGGGCGCCGTACCCGACGAGCCCGAACATCTTCTTGCGCACCCGGAAGGTCGGCTGGTCGCCCCAGTTGGCGACCACCACCTCCTCGGCCTCGGGTAGGGCCAGCATCAGCGTGCGTGCGTCGCGCTCGGTGGGCATGGTTCCTTTCTAGCCCCGCCCACCGACACCGGTCAGGCGGTGGTGGCCAGTGCCGCGGCCAGGCCGAAGGCCACCGACAGCGCCAGCACCTCCACCGTCGCGCGGCGCAACGACTCCTCGGCCGGGGTGCGGTGTGCGCCCGCCGCCGGCACCCAGGTGCGACGCCACCACCAGCCGAGCCCGGCCAGCGCGACCAGTGCCACGGCCTTGGCCAGCACGATCCGCCCGTACCCGGTGTCGACCAGGGCGCCGGGACCGCCGAGCCGGACCGCGGCGTCCACGGTCCCGGTCACGGCCAGAGCGGCCACGCACCGCCACGCCAGGGTGGAGTAGCGCGGCAGCAGCAGCGCCCAGCCGCCGCGACCGCGCACCAGCATCGCCATCGCGACCAGCGGACCGAGCCACAGCGCGGCGGCCAGCACGTGCACCGCCACGAACGCCGACCCGAGGGTCTGCGCCGACATGTGCCCGGTCACCGGGCGGGCGGCCAACGCGAACCCGGCCAGCACCGCCACCGGCAGCGGCGACCACGGCGCGCCGCGCCGGAACGCGACCGCCGCGAAGACGGTGGTCGCGGCGGTGCAGGCCAGCACCGCCGCGCCGATCTGTCCGGCACTGATCTCCCCGACGAACCGGCCGAACGCGGCGGCGGGCAGCACGCCCGGCGCCCGTTCCGCGGTCTCGGCGGCCGCGGACACCAGCAGGGCCGCCTCGGCCACCGACCAGGCGCCGGCCAGCGCCGCGACCGGACGCCACAGGTCGGCCCGGGGGACCACCGGCCGCCGGTCCCCGCGTTGGAGCCATTCCAGCGCCGCCAGGCCGAGCACCGCGGAGCCGAGCAGCACCGACAGCAGCCGGATCGCGCTGGACGGGTCCGGGCCCGACGGCGTCGCCAACAGCCAGGCGAGGCCGATGCCGGCCAGCCCGGCGGGCCCGGCGAGCAGCAGCCACCGCGGACCGGTCCGCGGCGCGCCCGCCCGGTCCATCGAGGTCAGTCCTTGGCGGGCCGGCGCAGCATGAACGCCAGCCCGCCCGCGAACACCACCACGGCGGCCGCGATGAACGGCCACAGCGGCAGTCCGTCGGAACTGTCGTCGGAGCCCTCGGCCGCGGCGCCGCCCGGCCTGGGGCCGGGGGTGCCGGTGCCGGGCTCGGTCAGGGTGAACTTGCTGGTACCGCTCACCGGGTGCCCGTCCGCCGAGGTGATCCGGTAGGCGATCGTGTACTCCCCGACGGGGCCGAGCGGCCCCACCGGCACGCTGGCCGTCTGGCCCTGGACCGACGGCTCGCCCTTCGACCACAGGTTGCCGTCCGGGCCCACCACAGTGAGCGTCGCGAAGCTGGACTGCGGGGGCTCGTTGAACGTCAGCGTCACCTGGTCGGGTCCGGTGGCCACCGAGGCCCCGTTCTCCGGGCTGGACGCGGTCACCGCCGAGTGGGCGGCGGCGACGCCCCCGCCGAGCAGCGCGGCGAGAACAGCGAGCAGTGCGACCGCGAGGACGCGGATCCGGGCGCTCATGCCCGACGGCTTCGGACGGTGGCGCCGATGCCGAGGGCCGCGCCCAGCGCGCCGAGCACCAGTCCGGCGCCGCCGAGCCAGCGGGCGGTGGTGTCCACGGCGGCGTCGGGCTCGTCGCCCGTCGAGGTGCTCGCGCCGTGCGAGCCGTCACCCTCCTCGGCCGCGGCCAGGGTCAGGCTGGGGGTCGGCTTGTCCGGCTCCGCGCCGTCGGGGCCGGGCTGCTGGTTCCAGGAGACGACCTTGCCGTCGCTGTAGGTCTGCACCGCAGGGAAGGACACGGTGTCCTCGCTGGGCAGCGGGCCCGCGGACAGCAGGAACTGCTGGAACTGGCCGGGGCCGACGGCCACGCCCGGGTCCGCGGTCCAGGTGACCTCGGTGGCGGCCTGGGTGGCGGGGTCCTTGACGACCTGCGAGGTCCAGCCCGGCATCGGCTCGGTGCGGGCCGACTTCAGGCCCGGCAGGGTGACGGTCAGCTTGGTGGTGCCCGCGGTGTCGGACTCGGTGGGCACCTTGAAGGTGAGCACCGTGTAGCCGCCCTGGGCGGCGCCGGGTGCGCTCACCCCGACGTGGGCCGAGGCGACGCCGGATCCGAGCAGCAGCACGCCACCGGCCGCGCCGGCCGTGACGAGGGCACGCGAAAGGGAGATGTTCATCTGTGTGGTTGTCGTTTCTACTCGAGAGGAAGACCTGGGGGAGTGCGGTCAGGCGCGTGCCGCCGCGGGCGGTCCCCGTCTCGAGATGGCGAAGTCGAGCAGCATCGGCCCGGCGGCGCCAACCCCGGCGGCGCGAATGGCGCCGCCGGTAGGCCGCTGCGGTGCCGGGATCGGCCGCAGCAGGACCCGCAGCACCCGGGTGATCGGCCCGTACAGCCGTTCCGCCGCGCGGATGAGGGTTGCGCACACCACCGTGGCGGCGGCGTGCCCGAGGAGCATCGACAGCCCGCGCGGGGACAGGTCGGCGCCGGCGTGCTGATGCACGAGCGCGGTCGACAACGCGAGGTGACCGACCAGCTGCCCGCAGGCCAGCGCGCCGAGCAGCGCGAGGACGCCACCGCCGCGGATGCTGCCGGTGAGCGCGCCGACGCCGGCGCAGCCCAGCACCAGCAGGGTCAGCGCCGCGGTGGAGGGGAAGCCGCCGCCCCCGAGACCGTGCCCCGCCACGGCCATCGCCGCGGTGAGCGCCCCCACCGCGGCGCCGCGCATGCGGGCCGTGGGGGTGGTGCGGGGGGCGGTCATCGGTCTCGGGGGTCCTGGTTCGGCTTCGGTCAGCGCACGCCGAGGCGCGCCAGCAGGTCGGCCTCGACGCCGTCGAGTTCGGCGGCGATCGCGTGGTGCGCGGCCCTGCGGCGCGGCGTGGGCATCTGCTCGGCCGCCCGGACGGCGGTGCTCAGCTCGGTCAACCGGCCGCGGATCGCGGCGGTGAACGCGACGGTCTCGGCGTCGTTGAACTGCGCGGCGATGTCGTTGGCGGAACGCTCGGCCCCCGCGATCCGGGCGCTGAGATGGGCGCCGTGCCCGGTGTACGTGCCGAGTTCCTCCGCGGCGATGCCCATCTTCGCGGCCCGCTGCTGGTCGAGCTGGCCGCGCACCACCACCGCGCCGCGGTAGATCAGCGGGGCGAGCACGGGGGTGAGCAGCCGTGCGATGCCGATGTACTTGCGGACCTGGCTGACGCTGAGCTTGCCCCCGCGCTGAGCCGCCTTCTCCTGTGCCTTCAGCGCCGAGATCTGAGCCTTCTCGATCTTCTTCGTGGACTTCGAGTCGGACTTCATCTTCTTGCGGTCGTTGCGGGCACCGAGCTTGGCCTCCATCTTGGCCTTCGTCTTGAGTGCCTTCGCCTCCGCACGGCGGGTCGCGCGTGTCTTGCGTTTCCGGAACAAACCCATGCGTAGAGCCCCTCGTCTCGGGTGCGCGAACACCGGCGCGCGTGTCCGCTACAGCGTATCCGCGACACCGCCCGGCGCGGCGGGGGCATGGCGCCGCGGTGAAGCGATGCGGCTTGTCGGTACGGCGGACCATAATCTCTTTCATTGTGATTTCTTCGCAAGACCCGCAGGACCAGCCGCAGGCGGCCGTCGCCGAACTGCCCCCGCCCACGCAGGGGCAGTCACCACCGGTGCTCATCGACCCCCGCGCCCTGACGAGCTGCCGGCACCGCGTCCACCTCGACGCGGCGCACCCGGCGGCGGTCGCGTCGGTCCCCGAGGACGTCGGCGTCCAGCAGCGCCGCGAGGCGGCCCGCGCGCACCGCGAGGCGATGCGGCAACGGCTGATGGACGCGGACGGGCTGAACTGGGTGGTCGTCGACGCGGCCGCGCCGGCCCGGGAGCGGGCCGCGGCCACGCTGGCGGCCTGCGCGGACGGCGCCGACCGGATCTGGGGTGCGGTGCTGCCGCTGGAGTTCGACACCGGCCGGCGCGGCCGCGCCGAGCTGCTGGTCCGCGACGCCGAGCGGGGCGGCTACTTCCCGGTGATCGTGGTCAACCACAAGGTCACCGACCCGGGCAGCGGCGCGGTGACCTCCGGCCTGGACGCCTGGGCGCCCGCGGTCGACGAGACCCGAAAGGTACGCGCGCAGCTGCGCGACCAGTTCCGGCTCGCGCAGCTGTACCGGATGCTCGAGCGCCGCGGCCACGCCAGCCCCGCGATGCTCGGCGGTGCCATCGGGTACGGCGGCGAGTGCATCCTGGTGCACGACCTGGCCGCGGTGATGGACCAGTACGACGAGCGGTTCGCGGACCGGATCGCCGTCGCTCGCGGCGAGCTCGCCACCGTCCCCTCGCAGATCGGCGAGTGCCGGTCCTGCCCCTGGTGGGACGCGTGCAAGGCGGAGCTGACGCAGGCGCGTGACGTGAGCCTGGTGGCGTCGGGGTCGCGGGCGGACGTGCTGCGCGCGGCCGGCGTGGACACCATCGACGCGCTGGCCGCCTGGGACGGGCCGGCGCCGGAGGACTGGCAGGGCAACGGCTTCGCCGACTCCGTGGTGATCGCGCGCGCGTGGCTGGCGGGCGTGCCGCTGGCGCGCCGGCACGAGACGGTGACGGTGCAGCGCGCCGACGTCGAGGTGGACGTCGACATGGAGAGCTACCAGGAGCACGGCGCCTACCTGTGGGGCACGCTGCTCACGGAGGGCGGGGTCACCGAGCCGTACCGCCCGTTCGTCACCTGGGACCCGCTGCCGACACGGGACGAGGGCCGCTCCTTCGCCGAGTTCTGGACCTGGCTGACCGGAACCCTCGAGGCGACGCTGGCGCAGGGGAAAACCTTTGCCGCGTACTGCTATTCGCGTGCGGCCGAGGACAAGTGGCTGCTGGACTCGGCGACCCGGTTCGCCGGGATGCCGGGGATCCCCACCGTCAAGCAGGTCCGGACGTTCATCGACGGCCCGCACTGGGTGGACATCTACCAGGCGGTGGGCGAGCAGTTCGTCTGCCCGAACGGCAAGGGGCTCAAGAAGATCGCTCCGGTGGCCGGGTTCAACTGGCGGGACGCGGAAGCCGGCGGCGAGGCGTCGATGAGCTGGTACCGGGAGGCGGTCGGCTACGACGGGGAGCCGAACCTCGACCAGCGCGAGCGGCTGTTCGTCTACAACGAGGACGACGTCCGGGCGACAAAGGTGTTGCGGGAGTGGATGACCGAGCGCGCGGAGGCCGAGATTCCGCTCGCCTCGGAGCTGTAGCGGAGACGATCGGGCGGGCCCCGGGTTCCGGGGCCCGCCCGATCTCGGGGGAGGGCTAGCGCGGCGCCATGCGCAGGGCGCCGTCCATGCGGATGGTCTCGCCGTTGAGGTAGTCGTGCTCGACGATCATCTGCGCGAGCTGCGCGTACTCGTCCGGACGGCCCAGGCGGGACGGGAACGGCACGCCGGACTCGAGGCCCTTGCGGTACTCGTCGGTGACGCCGGCGAGCATCGGGGTGTCGATGATGCCGGGGGCGATGGTGTTGACGCGGATGCCGAACTGCGCGAGGTCGCGGGCGGCCGGGACGGTCATGCCGTGCACGCCGCCCTTGGACGCGGAGTACGCGATCTGGCCGATCTGGCCCTCGAACGCGGCGACGGACGCGGTGTTGATGACCACGCCGCGCTGGCCGGTGGCGTCGACGGCGTCGGTCTTGGCGATCGCGTCGGCGGCCAGCCGCATCACGTTGAAGGTGCCCAGCAGGTTGACGGTGATGACCGTGCGGAACAGCTCGAGGTCGTGCGGGCCGTTCTTGGACAGGATGCGGCCGGCCCAGCCGACGCCGGCGCAGTTGACGACGGTGCGCAGCGGCACGCCGGAGGCGACGATCTGCTCGATCGCGGCCTGGACCTCGTCGCCGCTGGTGACGTCGGTGGGGATGAGGGTGACGCCGGCCGGGACGCTGTCGCCGGCCCGCTCGATGGACTGGGCCAGGTCCAGCCCGAAGACGGTGGCGCCTGCGTCGGCGAAGCGCTTCGCGGTGGCTGCGCCGAGGCCGGAGGCTGCACCGGTGACCAGTGCCGCGGTTCCCTGGAGTTCCACTGTTCGATCCTCTTTTCTGGCGGCCACCGTTGGCCAGCCGGTAGTGACCTGAACGATAGCGCCTGACCCTGAGTCTGGTTAAGGACGGTTCACCGAAAGGTGCGGTCGGGGCGCCGATACGGCCGGGCGAAGTCGTTGTGTACAACGCTTGACCTGCGGAGACGTCGATTTCCGATTTCGGTGTCAGGGGCGCGTTGCCGGTCCCTATGCTGGCGCGGTCGGGGGGCGTGCGAGCGGTGTGGCCGTCCCGTCATCACATTTCGAACGAAGGATTATTCATGCTTCGAACTCTGGCGCGCCGTGGTGCGTCTGTTCTTGTTGCGGCTGCTCTGCTCTGGGGTGGTGTAGCGCTCGGTGGTGGTACGGCGTCGGCCACGGAAGCCCCCGGCGGCGTGAACGATCTTGTCAGTGGCTCCGTCGATATGATGCGCGCGATCACCTCCGTCTTGTTGTTGGACGTCGTCGCCGGCTCATCAGACTCCGACAGCGTCTCGAACTCATGGGTGCCATGCTGCGTAATGCTGCCCAATTAGGCGCGGCGCTTCTCGAATAGTTGCCGGGGCGCGGCTAGCGTCACCCATCAGCCCCCGAAGGGGTTCGAGTTCGTCCGCGCGACGTATGCGAACCGGAAGGATTCGCCGCTGAGCTGGACCGTGACGTCGGATCCCGCAACAGGGGCTGTCACCCTGACGGCACCGCCGGAGGGTTGGGCGGTGGATCAATTCATCGTTTTCACCTTCGTATAAAAGGCGGGCGACGCGATGCGCGGCGCCGACGGCGACAACCGCGCCACAGTGACCGGTACCGGGGATCCGACCGCAGGCGAATGGCTGGTGACGGCAAACACGCGGGTCGAGTCCGGCAGTCCGAATTCCGGCAGTTACGGATCCTGATCCGTTCGTCCGCCGGCTTGTCGACGCGGGGATGGCCGCGACCGAGCCTGCATGGCCGGCGCGGTCATCCCGCGGTCGGTGAATGGACCGACCGCCGCAGGGTGAGTGTGGCCACCACCACCCCGACCACCGCGCCTATCAGGATGTCCAGCACCCGCGGGACGGCGCCGTCCGGATTCACGCGCACGCCGTCGCTTCCGGTGTCGATCCCCTTTGCGTTCAACGCCATTGACTCGCAGATGATGATCACTGAATTCATCTGTAGGGAAATGGATTTCGCTCTACGATGGCCCAGTCGGGGGGCGTTCGAGCAGTGTGCCGTCCCGTCCCCAAACCTCGAATGAAGGAATTTGCATGTTGCGAACCTTGACGCGCCGTGGCGCCTCCGTCCTTGTCGCGGTTGCTCTGCTCGGGGGCGGTTTGGCCCTCGGGGCGGGCTCGGCGTCGGCCCAGGAGTTCCCGGGCGGAGTGATCGGTTCCGTAGGGGACCTCGGTGCGGGCTCCGTGCTCGGCGCAGGGATTGCGAGCGGCTCCATCGACACGGCAGACATCTGGACAGGGTGTCCGGCTATTCAGTTCGGTTGCCCCGACCCCCTCCCCACCAGTACCGAGATATTGAGTGCCTGGTTGCGGGGGATCCCCCCAGAAATCGCATTCCCCGAGGGGGAGCCGAGGGAGTATGTGGGTAGCTGACCAGTTCCATGTCACGACACGAGAACTGGAACATCGAGGCACGGCGCTTGGTACGGCTCTCGCCGTCAGCCTCGTCGGTATGAGCGGCGGGCCGCCGCCCGGCCGCGTTTAACGCTTTGAGCTGCAAAAAGTCGGGTTCCCCATTTATCCGTCGGTCTGGCCAACTTTGTCCTAATCTGGCGCGATCGGGGGGGGGTCCCATTGCTGTGGCGTCCCAGTCCAGGGTCCCTGCAATTCGAAATGGAGACTGATCTTGTCGAACAACTGGATGCGCCGCGGCGCATCGATCCTTGCCGTCGCGGCAATCGCCGCCGGAGGGCTGACCGCGGGAATCGGTACGGCAACGGGGGTGGGGTCCGCCGACCTCGGGGGGATCCTGCCGCTCGTGTCCGGCTCGGCTGATCTACCCATCTGTCGGCCCGCGGCCTACAGGTACGCGGCGCCGAAGCAGGCGGGGGACGTCACGGCGCGGAGGACCGTAGTCTCCCCCGGAACTCCCGGATCCTGGTTCCGGAGCAGTGACTGGTTCGAGGTCGCGGGCAACGAGACCAAGTATGTCCAGCGTCTCACCGACTACCCGCCCTCGGCGGAGTACAAGCTCAGGTCTATCCGAATCATGTGGCGGGATGTGGATAGTGGTGAAGTCAGGACGGAGACCCAGCCCCCGACATCCATCGACCGGCAGACCGGAGCGGTGACGGTCACCGGGAACTGGCCTGTCAGCGGCGACGCGTACTCACAGGGCAACACGGACTTCGACTTCACATATGACATTCCGCTGGCGGTCGAGATCGGCTCGGTCCAGGAAAGCGGCGTCGGGTTCACCGCCACCGGTCTCGCACCCCAGGACTGGCCGGTGACGGACGGGGCCGGCCTCGAGATCGTCGAGGGCCCCGCCATCTGCCGCGGCATCCCCGGCAATCAGTGGTGAGGCGGCGGTCACCCGGATTTTGGGATGGCCGCCGCGGTAACGGCACGAGGCGAAGTCCGGGGTTCCAAAGCTCCGCTCCGACGAACTCGAACCCCTTCGGGGGCTGATGGGTAGCACTCGTGACGCCCAACGCCGCACCACCACGGGAATTTGGTGAGGCGGTATCTGGCATTGTCCTGAGGGGCCGTCGCTCTGGCTGCTGACGGGAACACGCGGGTTGAGTCCGACAGCTCGAATTCCGGCGGTGGAGGATCCTGATTCGTTCGTCCGCGCGGTTTGTCACCGCGGGGGGCCGCGACCGAGCCTGCATGGCCGGCGCGGTCACGCCGTGGTCGGGGAATGGACGGATCGCCGCAGGGTGAGTGCGGCCATCACCACGCCGACCACCGCGCCGACCAGGGTGTCGAGCACCCGGGCAACCGCGATGTCCGGGGTGACGTGCGTGCCCAGTCCGACCATCAGCAGTGCCATCGGGGTGACCGCCAGCGAGGTCAGGGTGTAGTTCCTGACCACCAGGAGCTCGGCCAGAACTTGCAGCAGCACGATCGCGACGACCGCCTGCCAGTAGCTGAGGGCGGCCGCGATCAGGACCGCCGCGATCGCCGCGCCGCGGGCAGCGCGTCCAACCGCTCCGCACTGATTGCGCGGCTGCATTCTTCGCAGTCGCTGTACGGACGCCCGGACTACACGCGCACCCGGTAACCGCCAGTGTCTATCCCATTAGCGTTCAACGCCCTTGGCATACAGATGATGATCACTGAATTCATCTGTAGGGAAATGGATTTCGCTCTACGATGGCCCGGTCGGGGGGCGTTCGAGCAGTGTGGCGCCCAGCCCCCAAACCTCGAACGAAGGAACCGAATGTTTCGAACCTTGGCGCGCCGTGGCGCGTCCGTTCTTGTCGCGGCGGCTCTGCTCGGTGGCGGTCTGGCCGTCGGCGGGGGCCCGGCATCGGCCGTGGAACTCCCAGGCACCGCGGGTGCGGAGGGGAGTTCCGGGTCGACATCATGGTTGCCCGACGAGGTCGCGCAACGGATTCTCCGGGCGTGCACGCCCCATGACCTTCCCCCCAAGCTGTGCTGGGAGCCCCGGGCCTACGAGTACGTCCATGCCGGAGACTTGGGGATCGGGCTCCAGAGCCCGAAGGCAGTAGCACCCCAGGGCGATGCCGCATACGACGTCTGGGTCTTCCGGGATCGCGAATCCAGTGGTGATTCGGCGTTGGCCGTCACGAGCGTCACCCATCAGCCACCGAAGGGGTTTGAGTTCGTCGGAGCGGAGTATTCGAACCTCGAGGTCGCGCCGTTGAGCTGGACCGTGACGTCGGATCCCGCAACAGGGGCTGTCACTCTGACGGCACCGCCGGAGGGTTGGGCGGTGGATCAATACATCAGTTTCCGCTTCAAGTACAAGGCGGGCGACGCGCTGCGCGGCGCAGATGGTGATCACGGCGCCACATTCACCGGTACCGGGGTTCCGCCCGCGGACGGTTGGCTGGTGACGGGAAACACGCGGGTTCAGCCCGACAGCTAGGAGCCCGGCAGTGGCGGATCCTGATCGGTTCGTCCGCCCGGTTTGTCGCCGCACGGGTGGCCGCGACCGGCCTGCATGGCCGGCGCGGTCATCCCGCGGTCGGTGAATGGACCGACCGCCGCAGGGTTATTGCCGCGATCACGACCCCGACCACCGCGCCGACCAGCGTGTCCAGCACCCGCGGGACCGCGATGTCCGGGGTGATGGGCGTGCCCAGCCCGACCATCAGCAGGGCCAGCGGGGTGACCGCGAGCGAGGTCAGTGCGTAGTTCCTGACCACCAGGAGTTCGGCGAGGACCTGCAGCGCCACGATCGCGACGACCGCCTGCCAGTAACTCAGGGCGGCCGCGATGAGGACCGCCGCGATCGCGGCGCCGCCGATGTTGCCGAGCAGTCTGGCGATGGCGCGCTGCGCGGTGTGGCTGAAGGTGAGCCCTTGCATGGCGGCGATGGCGCCGAGCGAGGCCCACAGCGGGTGCCCGAGGCCGGCGGCCGCGGCCGCCCCGCCGGCCAGCGCCGACGCCGCGGCGATGCGCGCGCCGTTTGCGAGGAGCCCGCGCGAGCGCAGCCGGCGTGCCCCGTCGGTGAGGAACCCGCCGACCGGCGGCAGCTCCGGCGCGTCGTCCGGTGAGGGAATGACGATGCGGCGCTTGACCTTACGGAGTTCATGCTCGTGCGCGGCGACCCGGTGCAGGCGGTCGGCGTCACCGTCGACCAGCCAGCGCTCCACCGCGAGGTCGGCGTCGGCGAGCAGGGCGGTGAGGTCGCGGGCGTGCGCGGTGCTCCGCTCGCCGCGGGCGCTCACCGCCACCACCTCGCGGGCGTGGGCGAGGGCGCCGCGGGCCGCGGCCGGGTCCCGCGGTCCGGGGCCGTCG
>NZ_JBFUJP010000007.1:0-114971 GCF_056401315.1 Rhodococcus sp. P4_F5
ACGGCCTCGCGGAGGCGGCCGAGGAGCTCGTTGAACTTCGACAGGCGCTTGGAGCCCTTGCCGTCCTCCTCGCGGACGTGGATGTGCAGCACGGTGGCGCCGGCCTCGAAGCAGTCGACGGCCTGCTGGACGTGCTCGTCCATCGTCAGGGGCAGGTCCTCGGGGAAGTCCTCGACCGCCCACTCCGGGCCGTACGGGGCGACGGTGATGACCAGCTTGTCCTGGTTCTCCGGGAAGAATGCGTCGTCGTGGAAATTCATGGAACTACTCCATTCGTATGAGGGTGAGGGGTGTGTCAGGTGTGACAGGTCAGAACGGCTTGTCGCCGACGATCCCGGCGCGCTCCATCTTTCGGACCGCGGGCCAGTAGTCCTGGACGGCGTAGTGCTGGGTGGAGCGGTTGTCCCAGATCGCGACGCTGTTCTTCGTCCAGCGCCACCGGACCTGGTACTCGGGGATCGCGGCCTGACTCGTCAGGTAGTTCAGGAGGTTGCTCGCGCCGGGGGCGTAGTCGATCCCGTATCGGACGTGCTCCGGGGTGTGGTAGTTCACCAGGTGGGTGGTGAAGGAGTTGACGAAGAGGATCTTCTCGCCCGTCTCGGGGTGGGTCCGCACGACGGGGTGCTCGGCGTCGGGGAACCGATCCTTGAGCGCGTGCCGCTTCTCCTCGGACAGCGCCGCACCGAAACTCGACTCGATGCTGTGCTTGGCCCGCAGCCCCTGGATCTGCTCCTTGACACGCTCGGGCAGGTTCTCGTAGGCGAGCGCCATGTTCACCCAGATGGTGTCGCCACCGACCTCGGGCCCCTCGATGCAGCGCAGCACGCAACCCATCGGCGGGTTCTCCCGCCACGTCGCGTCGCAGTGGTAGGCGTTCTCGTAGTGCTCGGGCGCGCTGTCGAGGTCCTTGTAGATCCGGACCAGGCCCGGGTGGTCCGGATCGCTGCCCAACGCCGGGTGGTCCTCGAGGGCGCCGAACCGCTCGGCGAGCGCGACGTGTTCGTCACGGCTCATGTCCTGGTCGCGGAAGAACAGCACCTTGTGCTCGAGCAGCAGCGCCCGCAGCTCGGCGAACAGGGCCTCGTCCCGTGAGACCTCGCCGAGGTTCACTCCGGAGAGCTCCGCGCCGATCGAGCAGGTGAGTCGCTCGACCTTGATCGACGAAGCGGGGGCGGACGCCGTTTCCGGCGATGCGATGGTGGTGGTCATGACGATTCCTCTGGGGGTCGCTACTGCTGTGGCCGCGTCGCCGTCGGCTCCGGCAGAGAGGGGATGTGGGAGAGGAGCTTTTGTCCTCAGACGGTGAAGACGGAGGAGCCGATGCTGCGGCCGGACTCCAGGTCGTGGTGCGCCTGGACCGCATCCTCGAGCGCATAGCGCTGGTTGATGCCGATCTTGATGCGGCCCGCCTCGACGTGGGAGAAGAGCTCGCCCGCCAGTTCGGCGCGCTCGGCCGGGTCGGCGATGTAGTCGGCCAGTGCCGGCCGGGTCACGTAGAGCGAACCCTTGACGGCCAGCATCTGTGCGTTGATCGGCGGGGTCGGACCCGACGCGGTGCCGAAGCAGACCAGCAGGCCGCGCCGCGCCAACGAGTCGAGCGAGATCTCGAAGGTCGACTGGCCGATGCTGTCGAACACGACCGGCACACCCTTGCCGTCGGTGAGTTCCCGGACCCGGGCCACCACGTCTTCACGGGTGTACACGATGACGTGGTCGCAGCCGTGTGCACGGGCGACCTCGGCCTTGGCGTCGCTCGACACGGTGCCGATCACGGTGATCCCGAGCAGCTTTGCCCACTGCGTGAAGATCAGGCCGACACCACCGGCGGCGGCGTGCAGCAGCACGGTGTCGCCGGCCTTCAGCGGGTGGATGCGACGCAGCAGGTAGGACGCGGTCAGTCCGCGCATGGTCATGGCGGCCGCGGTCTCGAACTCGATCCCGTCGGGGAGCGCGATCAGCGAGTCCGCCGGCATCACCCGCTCGGTGCTGTACGCGCCGAGCGGACTGCCCGTGTAGGTGACCCGGTCACCCTCCTTGAAGCCCTCCACACCGGCGCCGACCGCCTGGATCACACCGGCGGCCTCGACACCCATCCCGGCGGGCAGCGCGGCGGGGTACAGGCCGCTGCGGAAGTAGGTGTCGGCGAAGTTGAGTCCGACCGCCTCGTGGCGGACGCGGACCTCGCCCGCTCCGGGCTCGCCGACCTCGACGGTCTCCCACTTCATGACTTCGGGGGCACCGGTCTCGTAGAAGCGAATGGCGTGTGCCACGGGTTCTCCAATCTTTGGATGCTCGACTCGTTCGGAGTTCGTGCAGTTGAGGTCGGCCGCGGTGGGCAGCCTGGTCGGTGGTCGGGTGGACCGTCCCGGGTGCAGCCGGGCGATCCGAGGTCGAGTTGCCTTCGGTCAGTGGGCGCCGATCCGCCGGTCTCGGGGCCGGGCGGTCGCGGGGCCGGACGGCACGATCACGTCGCGTGGCGGGATGCCGCCCCGACCCGGTCCGTCGGCGTGATCGTCGCCGTCGACCAGGAAGTTCGGCGGCAGCGGTCGCCCCTGGCGCAGGCTCAACCAGAGGGTCAGCGGGTGCCGATCGGGATCCGTCACGCCGGTGTCCGCGGTCGAGTGCAGGGTCGTGTAGTTGTTCACGAGGAGCAGGTCGCCCGGCTCGAGGTCGATGTCGAACCGGAAGGCGTCGGAGCTCGCGAGGTCGTCGACCAGGTCGAGCAGCTCCTCCTCGGCGCGTCCCAGCCGCGGCACATCCGGGTGGCGTTGCGCGGCCGCGATGTCGCTTCGGGCGTACCGGACGCTGAGCTTGTCGTCGGACCAGCACGCCATCGGCGTCGAGTAGTACGGCGCCCCGCCGGGCAGTTCCTCGCCCCGGCGATCGAAGTACCAGGGGCCGAACATGCGGTCGGCCAGGTCGGGGCGGCGACTCGAGACCTCGCGGTAGACCGCACCCGAGCTGACCACGGAGACGCGGTGACGGGTTCCCAGGCAGAGCACCGCCTGGACGTCCGAGCCACCCGAGGCGAAGGCCTCCGTCGTCGAACCGCTGGTCAGCTTCTGGCCCGAGGAGTTCTGCGAGACCGGGATTCCGAGGTGCTGCCCGATCCCCCAGAAAACGGTCCGGAGGTCGGCGCGGCCGTGGTGGGCCACCGGCAGTCCCTGCACCACCGCGAGCCCGTATCCGCTCTCCAGGTCCGCGGCGACGCGCTCGAGCATGTCGCCGAGAGTCGGCAGCGGGAAGAGCTCGCGGGTGACCTGCAGCAGCGGGGTGCTCTGGTTGCGCACGGAGGCGAGCGCCGTGTCCATCTCAGCGAGGTGGGCCGGGGAGATCGCGTAACGCCACGAGTCGTCGGCCGCGAGGTCGCGGGGTTGCCACGCCGTCGGTGCCGCGCCGGAGGCCTGCAGCACGCTCGTCGAGATCGTCATTGTCCGGCACCGCCCTTCCTCATGGTTTCGATGTGATGCAACAGACATTAGGTGCGGCGCCCATCACATGCTTCACTTAGCGGGACATGCAACACGTCATTTCGGGACATCACCCGGTTGAACGGAGCCAAGGTCTTGAAACCCCTCGCCAGATACGCGTCACTCAACCGCTACATCGAGCTCTGCCAGTCGGTCGGTGTCGACGCCGCCGCCCTCATGCGCGAGGTCGGCCTGAACCCCGCGGGCCTGTCGGTCCAGGACCAGTGGGCCTCCGCCGCCGCCATCGTCCGACTGCTCGCGAACTCGGCGGCGGCCTCCGGACGCGACGACTTCGGGCTGCGGCTGGCGGAGCTTCGACGGCTGTCCAACCTCGGCCCGCTCAGCCTGGTGATCCGGGAGGAGCCCGACGTCCGGAGCGCGTTGGAGGTGCTGATCCGCTACGAGCACACCTACAACGAGGCCCTGCGAATCCGGTTGACCGAGGCCAGCGGACTGGCCACGCTACGGATCGGCCTGGACCTCGGCGAGACCGTCGACTCCCGTCAGTCGATCGAGCTCGCCGTCGGCGCGACCCATCAGATCCTTCGCGGCTTCCTCGGCTCCCGCTGGCAGCCCGTCACGGTCGGTTTCACGCATCCCGCGCCGGCAGACACCAGCACGTATCGCCGAATATTCGGCAACACGGTGGAATTCGAGTACGAGACCACGGGCATCGTGTTCTACGCCAACGATCTCAATGCCCCGAACCAGCTGTCCGACGAGCTGCTGCGGCCCTACGCCCGGCAACTCCTGGACGGGCTCCCCGCCTCCACGGAGACGACGGCGTTGGACCGGACCCGCGAGCTGATCGAGGTCCTGTTGCCCACCGGCCGCTGTTCCGTCGAGCAGGTCGCCCGGAGCCTCGGGGTGGACCGGCGGACCGTGCACCGGCAGCTCGCGGCGTCCGGCGAGACGTTCACCTCGGTGCTCAACTCGGTGCGCATCTCGTTCGCCGAACGGTTCGTGACGAACCCGCGGTACTCGCTGACCGAGGTCGCCCTGCTGCTGGGGTTCTCCACCCCCGGCAGCTTCACGAGGTGGTTTCGAAGCCAGTTCGATCAGACACCAAGCGAGTGGCGCGCCGTCCAGATCAGCCCCCGCGAGGGCTCCGGACCTCGGTGAGCGCCGTCAGTCGTCGAAACCCCCGCGAACCCGCTTGCCCGTGAGTTCGTCCGTCCCGCACACCAGGTCCGCCACCAGGGTCTCGGCGTCGTCCGGGTCGAGCCCGGCGAACCACTCCCCGCGGGGGTAGACGACCACCAGCGGCCCCAGGTTGCACGGGCTCAGGCAGCCAGACGCGGTCACCATCAGTGCGGGCTGCGGCGCCGCCTTCGCGGCCGCGGTCAGCGCGCGGTGCACCGGCCCGGCGCCGTAGGCCATGCACCGGGGCCCCTTGCACACCAGCACGTGGTCGCGGTGCGGTTCGATCTCCGACCAGGCGGGGCTGCGGTACGAGGCGGGGCTCGCCGTGACGGCCGATCCCGCACCGTCGCAGGCCGACGCCACTGCCGCGGCGACGGCGGTCTCGGCGCCGGTGTCCTCGCCGAAGGTGACCAGGAGGTCGGCGCCGGCGCGCGTCTCGCGCCAGTTCGCGACGGCCCTCTGCGTCCAGGTGATCAGGTAGCGGTCGCGCGGGACCGCCACCGGCAGCAGCAGCACCGCGCCCAGGCCGTCGGCGACGGCCGCGTCGAGGGCGTCGTGCAGCGTCGGGGTGGCCGCGTCGAGGTAGGCCAGGGTGACGTCGCCGTCCCGGTGGCCGCGCACCTCGCGCAGCAGCCGCTCCGCGGACTTCTCGTCGACCCCGCTGACCGTCGGCCGCAGCACCAGCACGGTCCGCCGGCCGCGGCGGTCCGCGCGCTCTGCTCGTGGCGCGGACAGGGCTCCGCCTGCAACATTCATCGTGTGATCGGTCCATCCTCGTGGCGTGATCGAGCGTCGACGAGGGTGGTATCTGGCTACGTGCCTCCCGCGGGGAGGCACTCACAGTGGCGGGACCGCGCCGGATTCGCACCGGCTTCCCATGACCTCGACGATCATGACCGCTGCAGGCTATCGCACCCACGTCCGCCCGAATCCGCCCGTCCCCGCGACCGTTTCGCCTCACCGCCGGAACCAACCCGTCTCGTCCGAGTCGATCAACCCGCTCATCTCCAACACCGGCAACGCGCCCCGCACCGAGTTCAGTGGCAACCCCGACCCCTCCGAGAGTTCCCGCACCCCAACCGAACCCGACGCCGGGAACGCTTCGTACACCTGCGCCGCCCTTGCCGACAGCCCGTCCAGCCGGCGCGCCGGACCGGACTCCGGCTCCCCCACCTCGATCGGCCCGGCCGCCTCGGCGACGTCCGCCGCCCGCGCCGCCAGCCGGGCCTCGCCGTCCCGGATCATCCGGTGACAGCCCACCGACGCGGCGGAGGTCACCGGCCCCGGCACCGCCAGGACCGGCCGGCCCAGGCGCGCGGCCCAGGCGGCGGTGTTGCGGGCCCCGCTGCGGGCACCGGCCTCGACCACCAGGACCGCGTTCGCCAGCGCCGCGACCAGCCGGTTCCGCGCCAGGAACCGGTACCGGGCCGGCGGCGTACCGGGCGCGTACTCGCTGACCACCAGGCCCTCCTTCGCGATCTCCCGCAGCAGCCGCCCGTGGCCCGCGGGGTAGGCCCGGTCCACCCCGCAGGCCAGCACCGCCACGGTCGGCGTGCCCGCCGCCAGCGCCGCCCGGTGCGCGGCGCCGTCGATGCCGTAGGCCGCCCCGGAGACCACGGTCCAGCCCTCCCCCGCCAGGTCGTCGACGAACTGACTCGTCGCGTGCTCGCCGTAGCCGCTGGCCGCCCGGGTCCCCACCACCGCGACCGCGCGTTCGGTCAGCCCCGCCACCGAACCGCCGCCGAGCACCCACAGCGCCAGCGGCGGCGCCGACTCCCGGTCCGCCCGGGGCTCGACCCCGTCGAAGGCGAGCAGCTTCCACTCCGGCCAGTCCTCGTCGTCGGGGGTCAGAAGTCGGCCGCCGAGCCGCTCGACCAGCGCGAGGTCCCGCTCGGCCGTGTCCAGGTGCCGGCGCGCCTGCGTCCGGGCGCGCAACACCTCCGGCAGTTGCGCCCCGCGCACGGCCCGCGCGGCCTCCTCGGGGCCGACCGCCCGCACCAGTTCCACCAGCGGCGCGCACGGCCCCTGCGCCACCTGGGACAGGTACGCCCAGGCCGCCGCCCTGGTGTTCACGCGCCGCTCCGATCCTTGAAGCCCAGCTCCCGGAAGCCCAGCGCCAGGCCCACCTCGTCCTCGCCCGGCACCGGCAGTCCCTCCAGGTCGGACAGCGTCCACGCCACCCGCAGCGCGCGGTCCGCGCCGCGGGCGGTGATCTGACCCTCCCGCAGCCCCCGTTCGAGCGGCACGAGGGCCCGCCGGGACAGCCGAAAGCGTTGCCGCAGGGCGGGACCGGGCACCTCGGCGTTGGTGCGCCACCCGAACTCCTGCCAGCGCGCGACGGCGGCGGCGCGTGCGGTCGACACCCGCTCGCGCACCGACGCGGTGGACTCCGCGGCGTCGCCGTTGAGCGCCCCGACGGACAGCTCGCGCATCCGCACCCGCAGGTCCACCCGGTCCAGCAACGGCCCCGACAGCTTGCCGAGGTAGCGCCGGCGGACGGTCGGGGTGCAGATGCAGTCCACCTCGCGCGGCGGTGCGCAGGGGCACGGGTTCGCGGCGAGGACCAGCTGGAATCGCGCCGGGTAGCGGGCCACACCGTCGCGGCGGGCGATCCGCACCTCGCCGTCCTCGAGCGGGGTGCGCAGCGCCTCGAGCGCCTTGACGCCCAGTTCCGCGCACTCGTCGAGGAACAGCACGCCGCGGTGCGCCCGGCTCACCGCGCCGGGCCTGGCCATCCCGGAGCCGCCGCCGACCAGCGCGCTGACCGAGCAGGTGTGGTGCGGGGCCACGAACGGCGGCTCGGTGATCAACGGCCGTTCGATGGTGAGCAGGCCGGCCACCGAGTGGATCGCCGTCACCTCCAGCGCCTCCCCGTCGCTCAGCGGCGGCAGCACGCCGGGAAGCCGTTGCGCCAGCATGGTCTTGCCGATCCCGGGCGGGCCGGTCAGCATCAGGTGGTGGGCTCCGGCGGCGGCGATCTCCAACGCGAGGCGGGCCTCCCCCTGGCCCGCGACATCGCTGAGGTCCGCCGTCACCGGCTCCGGGTCCGCCTGCATCGGCGTCGGCGCGGTCAGCTTCAGCCCCCCGCGCAGCCAGCAGATCACCTCGGTGAGGTCGCGCGCCCCCAGCACCTCGATGCCGTCGACCAGGCCCGCCTCCGCCAGCGCCGGGTAGGGCACCACCACCGACGGCCAGCCGGCCTGCTTGGCGGCGAGGACCGCGGGCAGCACCCCTCGCACCGCCCRCAGTCTCCCGTCCAGGGCAAGCTCGCCGAGCAACACGCTGCGGTCGAGGTCCGCCGCCGGCACCCGGCCGTCCGCGACCAGCACCGCGCAGGCCAGCGCGAGGTCGTACATGCTGCCGCCCTTCGGCAGGGTGGCGGGCGAGAGCGCCAGGATCACCCGTGAATCCGGCCACTTCTCACCGGAATTGGCGACCGCGGCGCGCACCCGGTCCCGTGACTCCTGCAGCGCGGTGTCCGGCAGGCCCACCAGGTGCACCCCGGGCAGGCCCCGGCCGATGTCCGCCTCGATCTCCACCAGTTGACCCTCCACCCCGCGCACCGCCACCGAGTGCGCGCGCCCCAGCGTCATCAGAACACCGCCCGGAGATGTTCGAGCGTCGGCTCGTGGCCGGGCTCGACCAGCACCGAGACCACGTCGAAGCGCACCCGCGTCCAGCCCCGCGGCTGCTCCCGCAGCCACAGTCCGGCCAGCCGCCGTATCCGCGACTGTTTCGCGAAGGTCACCGCCTCCGCCGGGGTGCCGTAGCCGCGACCGGACCTCGTCTTCACCTCGACGAAGACCACCGTGTCGCCGTCCGTGGCGATCACGTCCAGCTCGCCGTAGCGGCACCGCCAGTTCCGTTCGAGGATCGTCATGCCGCCGGCGGCGAGGTGACCGGCGGCCAGGTCCTCGCCCTGTGCGCCCAACTCCAGGTTTCGTGCCATGGCCCGACGATGCCTCGCCGACCCGGTCGGCGGTCCCGGGTCACCACCGGAAACGTCGGCCCTGTGGACAGATCCGGCGGCTGTGGACAACCGCGGTGCGGGGCTCTGACCTCCGCCGATCGCGGCCCCGCGGGATCAGCGGGCGGCCCGCGGCGACGCGTGGGCCGATTCGCCGGAAGCGGCGCCGTCACACCGGGAAGACGGTCCCCTGCGCGACCGCGCACAGCCGGCTGCTGCCGTCCTCGGCGACCGTCTCCAGTTCGCACGCGCAGACCGCGCGGCGGCTGCCCGCGTGCACCACCCACGCCGTCGCGCGCAGCGTCGGCCCGTCCGCGGGCCGCATGTACTCGATGGTCATCCCACCGGTGAGCACCGCCGGGCCCAGCACCGTCCCGCCCGCGTAGGTCAGGGCGTTGTCGGCCGCGTAGGCGAGGACGCCGCCGTGCAGAAACCCGTTCTGCTGCAACAGCTCCGGCCTCGTGTCCAGCTCGATGCGGGCACCGTCCGCGTCGAACGAGACGAGGCGGGCACCCAGCAGGACGCTGAAGGGCTGCGACGCGAGGTGAGCGCGCGCCGCCTCGAGACCGATCTGCATGTCGGCGTCGTCCACGATGACTCCTCTGCTCGATGTACCGGCAGCGTGAATTGTGCCCTCCCCGTCGCGGCAACGACAGGCACACCGCCGCCGGTGTCGGTCACGGCGTCTACCCTCGTCGGCGTGAGTTCCGAGAAGATGCTGGCGCGGATCGGCGGGCTGCTGCGCCAGGCCGAGTCCACCACGAACCCGCACGAGGCACAGGCGTTCATGGAGGCCGCCCAGCGCCTCGCGACGGTCACCTCGATCGACCTCGCGGTCGCGCGGGCGCACACCTCACGCCGGGAGCAGCGCGTCTCCCCCGTCCAGCGCGCCATCCGGATCGGCGAGACCGGCAGGAAGGGCCTGCGCACCTACGTGCACCTGTTCGTCAGCATCGCCGCGGCCAACGACGTGCAGTGCGATGTGGCCCACAACTCCACCCAGGTGTTCGCGTACGGCTTCGGCACCGACATCGACGCCTGCGAGGCGCTGTACGCCGGCCTGCTGGTGCAGATGGTGCGGGCCTCCGACGCCTTCCTCGCCTCGGGCGCGCACCGGCCGGTCGCCGGCGTCACCGCCCGGCTGAACTTCCAGCTGGCGTTCGCCGCCCGGATCGGCGAGCGGCTGGCCACCGCCAAGGCGGCCGCCGAGGCCGACGCGGTGCGCGACGCAGCCCCGGGCGAGGGCGGCCAGCCGACCGGGACGGCGCTGGTGCTGCGGGACAAGCAGGTCGAGCTGGCCGACTTCTACGCCCAGACGTCCTCGGCCCGAGGCTCCTGGCGCGGTGCCCGGGCCACCGCGGGGCACTCCTCGAAGGCCCGCCACGCCGGCGACCGGGCCGGCCGGGTGGCCCGTCTCGGCCAGGCGCCCGAGCTGCCGTCGGCGCGCCGGCAGCTCTCCGGCCCCACGCGGTGAGCGCTCTCCGGGACGGCCAGCGCTCCCGCGTGTACGAGGCGGAGACGGTGGTCCGCCGCATCTTCGACCGCGCCGACACCGGCACCGGCCGTGAACTCGAGCTGTTCGGCTCGCGGATCACGCTGCCGGTGGAGCGGAAGTTCGCGTCGGTGGAGTCGGTGCAGGACTACCTCGACCGGGTGCGGTCCCTGAACTGGGTGCGCGCCGAATGGCCCCGGGCGGCCGCCGTGGTCACCGTCCGCGCGCGGGCCGGCGCGACGGCCGCGCACTACGAGCCGGCGACCGCCACCGTGGCCGTCCCGCTGCACCGCCGCGGCAGCTCGTGGGCGCTGCGGGAGCTGGTGGTGCTGCACGAGTTGGCGCACCACCTCGAACCGGACGACACCGAACTGGCTCCGCACGGGCCCGAGTTCGTGGGCCGCTACCTCGACCTGGTCGACGGGATCCTCGGCGGCGAGGCCGCGTTCGTGCTGCGGACCACCCTGCTCGAGAACGGCGTCACCGTCGCCTGAGGTCGGCGCTCACCGGTCTCGCGCACATACCCCTTGTCCCCATCACACCCCCGTTGAACGCTCTACGGGGGTGTGATGGGGACAGCAGGTGTGTGAACGCGGCCGATCCGAGCCACGCACGCGCGCTAGTCGCCGAACGGGCCGTTCTCGGGCAGCCGCAGGTCGGACTTCTCCAGCTCCTCGACGTTCACGTCCTTGAACGTGATCACCCGCACGTGCTTGACGAACCGGGCCGGGCGGTACATGTCCCACACCCAGGCGTCGGCCATCCGCACCTCGAAGTAGATCTCCCCGTCCGCGTTGTGCGGGATCAGCTCCACCGAGTTCGCCAGGTAGAACCGGCGTTCGGTCTCGACGACGTAGGCGAACTGGCCGACGATGTCCTTGTACTCACGGTAGAGCGACAGCTCCATCTCCGTTTCGTACTTCTCGAGATCTTCGGCACTCATCGGCTTCGACGTCCTCCTGCTCTGGGGTGAATCACCATCATCGCGCACCGACGGCCGCGGTGTACATTTCGCCTGCTGTTCGCCCGCCCACACTTCCGCCCGCGACCTCTGCTGCGGGCCGGGCCGACCGGGCCGCGGCGACGTTCGCGTACGACATCCGGTGCTCGTGACTGGGCCCGAGCGCGGTCATCGCCGCGGTGTGCGCGGCCGTGCTGTAACCCTTGTGCCCGGCAAAGCCGTAGCCGGGGATCGTCTCGTCCAGCGCGACCATGGTCCGGTCCCGCGAGACCTTCGCGAGCACGCTGGCGGCGGCGATGCAGGCCGCGGCGGCGTCACCGCCGATCACCGGAAGCGACGGCGCGGGCAGCCCCGGCACCCGGAACCCGTCCGTCAGAACGTATCCCGGCGCCGGCGACAGCCCGGCCACCGCGCGGCGCATGCCCTCGATGTTGGCGACGTGCACCCCCAGGCGGTCGACCTCCCACGCCGGGATCTCCACGATGCACCAGGCCCGGGCGAGCCGCTGGATCACCGGGAAGAGCTCCTCCCGGACCCGTTCGGTCAGTCGCTTCGAGTCGTCGAGCCCAGCGAGCGCCGCGTGCGGCTTCGGTCCCAGCACGCACGCCGCCACCACCAACGGACCGGCGCACGCGCCCCGGCCCGCCTCGTCGACGCCCGCGACCGGTCCGAGCCCGGTGCGGATGAGAGCGGACTCCATCGTCCGCAGGCCGGCGGCTCTGCGAATGACGGTCCGTGGTGGCCAACTGCTCACGTGCTCGGGTACTCGGTTTCTCAGTTGCTCTGGATGTCGGGCGAATCGATCAGCCCCCACCGCGACGGCGGCAGGACGATCGCGACGGCCTTGCCGATGACATTGTCCACCGGCACCGTGCCGTTGTACTCGTCGCCGACGTGGTAGCGCGAGTCAGCGGAGTTGCTGCGGTTGTCGCCCATCACCCACAGGTTGCCCTCGGGCACCGTGTACGGCCCGAAGCAGCGACCCGACTTGAGCGGGGTGTCGCAGGTCTGGATGCCCGGGGTGAAGGGGAAGTCGGTGACCACGTAGTTCTCGTCCAACGGCTTGCCGTCGACGAGGATCCGGCCCTGCTCGTCACAGCACTCGACCGTCTGGCCGCCGGTGGCGATCACGCGCTTGACCAGGTCGTTCTCGTCCGGCGGCACCAGGCCGACCATCGAGCCCACTTCCTGGATCCCGCGGATCACCGCGTTGTCGGAGCGGGTGGACGTCCAGCCGCCGTTCCAGGACTCCGGACCCTTGAACACCACCACGTCACCGGGACTCGGGTCGCCGAAGCGGTAGCCGATCTTCTCGACGAAGATCCGGTCTCCGGTACATCCGGCGCAGCCGTGCAGGGTGGGTTCCATCGACTCCGACGGAATCAGGTACACGCGACCGACGAAGGTCTGCAGGAGGAAGCTCATCAACAGGGCGACGAGGATGAGGATGGGCAGCTCCCGCAAGAACGAGCGGGGCTTCTTCTGCGGCTTCTCCGACGTCGCGTCGGGGCCGTCTGCGCCGGCTGAGGGCACTGTCGATTCGTGCGGGGTATCTACCACTGGAACAGGTTAGCCCGGCCCGGGAAACCCGGACCGGGCTAACTCTGAATGGAGCTGAAAGCTCAGCGCTTTTCCTTGATCTTCGCGGCCTTGCCACGGAGGTCGCGCAGGTAGTACAGCTTGGCGCGACGCACGTCACCGCGGGTCAGCACCTCGATCTCGGCGATGTTGGGGCTGTGCACCGGGAAGGTGCGCTCGACGCCGACGCCGAAGGAAACCTTGCGGACGGTGAAGGTCTCGCGGACGCCGCCGCCCTGGCGACGGATCACGACGCCCTTGAAGACCTGCACGCGCTCCTTCGAGCCTTCGATGACCTTGACGTGCACGTTCAGGGTGTCACCGGGACGGAACGCGGGAATGTCCTCGCGGAGGGACTTGGCGTCCAGGAAGTCCAGAGTGTTCATCGATTGATCCATCCTTGCGTTTTCGCGTGAGTAGAGGAACCGAGCGGCACCGCGTGAACGGTCCTCGGCTGGTTCGTACTCCGATTAGGTCGGTGTGCCTGTGACAGGCAACCCGTCAATTGTGCCAGACGTGCACGTCGCGGACGAAACCGGGCGTCAGCGGACGGCGTGCTCGCGCGGTGGGGGCGGCGGCGCCGCATGCACGGTGCGTTCGAGTTCCACCTCGGTGGCGGCCACCGCGTGCGCGACGCTCGGCTTGCCCGCGATCAGGTCCTGCACGTAGATCTTGGCCCGGATCATCGGCCGGCGGTACCGCTTCTCCCGTTCGAGTGCGCGCCGCATCTTCTTCGGCTTGTCCGCGTACCGCCACCGCGCCCAGGGCGCACCGGGCCGGCTCAGCCGGATCGACCCGACCAGCAGCATCGGGAAGAAGAACATCCCGAACAGACCGGTCCAGATCTTGCCCTTCGCGATCACCACGGCGGCGACCGCGAGACTGATCAGCACGCCCACCGCGAGCACCACCCGCACCCAGGCCTCGGGGTYGTCGCGGAAGTCCGAGACGTTGACGATTGCGTCGGGCCGGGCGCCGACGAGCAGCAGTCCCGTCACCGCGAGTGCCACGAACACCGCGTCCAACGAGGCCCGCCCCTGCTCCTCCCAGTACACGTCCTTCAGGTAGAAGATCAGGGCGAACTCGTCGAGGACCAGCGCCGCCCCGATCCCGAAGCAGGCCGCCAGCGCGGCGCCGGTGGTCTGGGTGGCGTCCTCGTACACGGCGATCAGTGCGACCCCCGAGACCAGCATCGCGATCACCCCGAACACCACGTGGTGCACGTGCTGGCCACCGGGTGTGACGTTCCCGGGCCACCACCGCACCTTCGCGCGGATCATCCGCACGCTCAACCGGATGAACACGAAGCCGCCGATGAAGCCCAGCAGGAAGAACAGCAGCGGCAACCTGCCGTGCGCAATGATCTCGTCCTGCAGCCAGCGGTGCATCAGCCCGGTCCCTGCCCCCGCACCACGCACCGGAAGCCCACGTGACAGGTCGAGGTCTCCTCGGTCTCGCCCTGGCGGGCCGCGGGCCGGTAGCGCAGGCAGTAGTTCGGGGCGCACAGGTGCGAGCCGCCCTTGATCACCCGGCGCGGGTACACCTCCCCGTCGCGCGGGGCGGCCGCGTCGATCCTCGGGTTGCTGGGGATACAGCACGAACTCGCGGGCGCGACGTTCTTGCCGCTGACGCTGTGGTCCGCGGTGTGGAAGTCCGTCGTCCACTCCCACACGTTGCCTGCCATGTCGACCAGGCCGTACCCGTTGGGCCGGAAGCTGCCGACCGGCGAGGTGCCGACGAAGCCGTCCTCGGCCAGGTTCTCCCACGGGAACTGGCCCTGCCAGGTGTTGGCCTGCTGCCGGCCACCGGGGGTGTACTCGTCGCCCCAGGAGTACACGGCCCGGTCCAGCCCGCCGCGGGCCGCGAACTCCCACTCCGCCTCGGTGGGCAGGTCCTTGCCCGCCCAGGCCGCGTAGGCCAGCGCATCGGTGTGCGCGACGTGCGTCACCGGATGTCGTTCGCGCCCACCGACATTGCTCTGCGGGCCTTCGGGGTGACGCCAGTCGGCGCCCGGCACCCAGGACCACCACTGGTGGTAGTCGTCGAGCGAGACCGGTCCGGGCGGCGGCGTGAACACGAGCGACCCCGGCACCAGCAGCGCCGGGTCCGCGTCGGGGTAGTCGGCGGCGTCGGGCGCGGTCTCGGCGACCGTGACGTGCCCGGTGTCCTTGACGAACCGGCGGAACTCGGCGACCGTCACCTGGTGGGTGTCCATCCAGAACCCGTCCACCTGAACCTGGTGGACCGGGCGCTCCTCCGGGTAGAAGTCCTCGGAGCCCATCCAGAAGAGCCCCCCGGGGATCCAGGACATGTCCTTGGTCGACGCAGTCTTCGTGGACGGAGTCTTCGTCGATGCGGTCTTGGTCAACACGGTCTTGCTCGGCACGGCTTCCTCCGGCTCGGTACTCGACACCATGCGTCGAGCATGTCACCCGGCCCGTATTCCGCGCAGCCGGAACACTTCACCCGCCAGGGATGGTCCGGCGCGACCGTCGCCCTGACAGGCTCCCGCCCATGGGAACAGCAATAGGTGACGTACTCCCCCTCGCCCTCGGCGTCGCGATCAGCCCGATCCCGATCATCGCGGCGATCCTGATGCTGCTGACGCCGAAGGCGGGCAGCACCGCGACGTCCTTCGCCGTCGGCTGGGTGCTGGGCATCGCGGTGGGCTACACGGTGTTCGTCGCGATCGCGAGCGCGGTGGACCTCGGCACCGGCGACGGCGGCAACGCCACCACCGCGACGATCAAGATCGTCCTCGGTGTGGCGCTGCTCGGGCTCGCGGTCAAGCAGTGGCGCGGGCGCCCGCGGCCCGGCGAGGAACCGACGATGCCCGGGTGGCTCGCCGCGATCGACAAGGTCACCCCCGGCAAGGCCCTCGGCCTGGGTTTCGCGTTGTCCGCGGTGAACCCGAAGAACCTGCTGATGATCATCGGCGCCGCGGTGGCCGTCGCGCAGCTCGACGCCAGCGGCGGGACACTCGTCGTCACCGGGATCGTGTTCACCGTGCTGGCCGCCAGCACGGTGGCGGTACCGGTGATCGCCTACTTCGCCGCCCGCGAGCGCGCGACGGCGTGGCTGCAGGACCTCAAGTCCTGGCTGACCGCCAACAATGCGGCCGTGATGGCGACGCTGCTGCTGGTGATCGGCGTGGTGATGATCGGCAAGGGCCTCGGCGGCTACTGAACCTTCGGCGCTCGTGCGCGGTTTGCGGGTCGGACCCGCAAACCGCGCACCAGCAGCGGAGCTGCCTACTTGCCGAAGCCGGCCTTCCGGAGGGCGTCGGCCATCGAGCCGCCCGCGGGGCTGCCGGCCGCCGACCCGCTGCCCTGACGCTGGCCACCACCACGCTGACCGCCACCACGCTGGCCGCCGCCATGACGTGATCCGCCGTCCCGCTGACCGCCCTGACGCTGCCCGCCGCCCTGACCGCGCGGGCCGTCCTGCTTGGCGGCGCCGGGCTCGTCGTCCAGACGCAGGCTCAACCCGATCCGCTGGCGCGGCAGGTCCACCTCCATCACCTTGACCCGGACCACGTCACCGGACTTGACCACCTCACGCGGGTCCTTGACGAAGTTGTGCGACATCGCCGAGACGTGCACCAGCCCGTCCTGGTGCACCCCGACGTCGACGAACGCGCCGAAGGCCGCGACGTTGGTGACGACGCCCTCGAGCGTCATGCCGGGCTCGAGGTCGGCCACCTTCTCCACGCCCGACGCGAACGTGGCGGTCTTGAACTCCGGACGCGGGTCGCGGCCCGGCTTCTCGAGTTCCGCGATGATGTCGGTGACGGTGGGCAGGCCGAACGTCTCGTCCGCGAAGTCCTGCGGGCGCAGGCCGCGCAGGGTGGCGGTGTTGCCGATGATCTCCTTGACCCCGCACCCGCTGGCCCCGACGATCCGCCGCACCACCGGGTATGCCTCGGGGTGCACGGCCGACGCGTCGAGCGGGTCGTCGCCGTCGGTGATCTTGAGGAAGCCGGCACACTGCTCGAAGGCCTTGGGGCCGAGCCGCGCCACGTCCTTGAGGCCGCGGCGACTGCGGAACGGTCCGTTCGCGTCGCGGTGCGCGACGATCGACTCGGCCAGCGATCCGGTGATCCCCGAGACCCGCGCGAGCAGCGGCACCGAGGCGGTGTTGACGTCGACGCCGACCGCGTTCACCGCGTCCTCGACGACCGCGGCCAGCGAGCGCGCCAGCAGGGTCTCGGAGATGTCGTGCTGGTACTGGCCGACGCCGATGGACTTCGGGTCGATCTTCACCAGTTCCGCGAGCGGGTCCTGCAGCCGCCGCGCGATGGACACCGCGCCGCGGATCGACACGTCCAGGTCCGGCAGTTCGGCAGAGGCGTAGGCGGACGCCGAGTACACCGACGCGCCGGCCTCCGAGACCATCACCTTGGTCAGCCCGGCCTCGGGGAACTTCTTGATCAGGTCCGCCGCCAGCGCGTCCGTCTCCCGCGAGGCGGTGCCGTTGCCGATTGCGATCAGGTCGACCTTGTGCTTGGCGGCCAGCGCGGCGAGCGTGGCCAGGGACTGGTCCCACTTGTTCGCCGGCTGGTGCGGGTAGATGGTGTCGTACGCGAGCACCTTGCCGGTGGAGTCGACGACGGCGACCTTCGTGCCGGTGCGGAACCCCGGGTCCAGGCCCATCGTCGCGCGGGTGCCCGCGGGCGCGGCCAGCAGCAGGTCCTTGAGGTTCATCGCGAACACGTCGACGGCGTCGCGCTCGGCGGACTGCCGCAACCGCATCCGGGTGTCGATGCCGAGGGTGATGAGCATCTTCGTCTTCCATGCCCATCGCACGGTGTCGAGCAGCCACCGGTCCGCCGGACGCCCGCGGTCGGCGACGCCGAACTTCGAGGCGATCCGGCCCTCGTAGACGCTGGCCACCCCCGGCGCCTGCTCCTCGGTCTCCGGGTCCAGGGTCAGCGAGAGCACCTCCTCCTTCTCGCCGCGGAACATCGCGAGAATGCGGTGGCTCGGCAGCTTCCCGAAGGGCTCGGAGAATTCGAAGTAGTCCGCGAACTTGGCGCCCTCGGTCTCCTTGCCCTTGCGGACGGCGGACTTGACCTGGCCGCGGGTCCACATCAGCTCGCGCAGCTCCCCGACCAGGTCCGCGTCCTCCGCGAACTGCTCGACCAGGATGGAGCGCGCGCCGTCGAGCTGTTCCGCCGTGTACTGCGCGGGATCGGTGGTCGGGTCGGTCAGCAGGGCGTCGGCCACCGGCTGGTGCCCGGCCTCGCGCGCGATCTGCGCCTTGGTTCGACGCTTCGGCTTGAACGGCAGGTAGATGTCCTCGAGGCGCGCCTTGGTGTCGGCGAGCATGATCTGGTCCTCGAGCTGCGGGTCCAGCTTGTCCTGGGACCGGATCGACTCGAGCACCGCGAGCCGGCGCTCGTCGAGCTCACGCAGGTACCGCAGCCGTTCCTCGAGGTCGCGCAGCTGCGCGTCGTCCAGGGTGCCGGTCACCTCCTTGCGGTACCGGGCGATGAAGGGCACCGTCGCCCCGCCGTCGAGCAGGTCGACCGCAGCCCGCACCTGTTCTTCCCGAACGTCGAGTTCCTCGGCGATTCGCTGGTTCACTGATTTCAGAGCTGAGGTCACGACGATCGACCCTACCGCTAGCCTGTTGTCGGCCTTGCGGCCGAGAGCAATGCCGGATTGGATCGAAAGGGTGGGCATGAACGGTCGCGCGGGGCGTCTGGCCGCGCTGTGCCTGGCAGTCGGCGTGGCCGCCGGGTGCACCACCACGCCCGGAGCGGAGATGTCCGCCGAGGAATGGTCCGGCCTCATCCCGGGCGTGTCCGCGGACCCCGCCGTGCCCGTCGACACGCGCGTCGCCGCACCGCCACCCGCCCCCGCGGCGGCCCTGCCCACGCCGATGCCGCCGACCACGACGCCGGAGTTGTTCTCGCCCGGCATCGAGGACCGGGTGACCGAGGCGACCCGGTCCGCGCTCGGACGTGGCGCGGAGGTCTCGATCGCACTGCTCGACCGTCGCGACCACCGCTACCTCGGATCCGCGGACGCCGATTCCGTCGAAACCGCTTCCGTCGCAAAGCTCTTCATCGCCGATGAGTTGGCGTACCGCGAGTCGACCGAGTCGTTCGAACTCGACGAGGACGAGCGCGATCTGGTCGGCCGGATGCTCGAGCACTCCGACGACGACGCCGCGAACGTGTTGTGGGCCGAGTACGGCGGCAGCGAGATCGTCGACGACGTGGCCGCGCGGTACGGGCTCACCGCCACCTCCGCGCCGTACGACGGCAACTGGTGGAACACCCTCACCACCGCGGCCGACCTCGTCGGCTACTACTCCGGACTGCTCGACGGGCGCGGCGGACTCGACGCGGCCCACCGGCGCGAGATGACGGAGCACCTGAGGTCCGCGAGCGCGGAGTCCGCGGACGGCTACGACCAGGGTTTCGGGCTCCCGGACGGACTCCCCGATCAGCCGGAACTGGCCGTCAAGCAGGGCTGGATGTGCTGCACCGCGGGGCGGTGGATCCATCTGACGACGGGGGTGGCCGGCCCCGACGACCGCTACGTGCTGGCGCTCGTCTCCCGCGAGGAGGTCACCTACGAGGGGGCCCGACCGCCGAACCGGCACGCCGGCGACAGCTTCGACGACGACCTGGAYGACGAGGCGACGACCTACCCGGACACCTCACTGACCAACGCCGCGGACGACGCCAGCGCCGAGCATGCGCGCGCCACCCTCACCGGGGTGGTACGAATCCTGTTCCCGGACGGGCGAATCGGCTAGAACGCCGACCGCCGGGGTTGGGACGCAGTGAGCTCAGGGCAGCAGGTCGGGCCGGCGCTCCGCGGTCCGGGCGAGCGACTGCTCCCGGCGCCAGGCCTCGACGTGCGCGTGGTTCCCGGACAGCAGCACCGGGGGGACGTCCAGCCCGCGCCAGCTCACCGGACGGGTGTAGCTGGGCCCCTCGAGCAGCCCGTCGGAGAACGAATCCTCTTGGTGTGACTGCTGATTGCCGAGCACTCCCGGCAGCAGCCGGACCACGGCCTCGACCATCACCAGCACGGCGGCCTCGCCGCCGATCAGCACGTAGTCGCCGATGCTGACCTCCTCGACGCGCACCCGCCGGGCGGCGTCGTCGAAGACCCGCTGGTCGATGCCCTCGTACCGGCCGCAGGCGAAGACGAGGCGCTTCTCCCCCGCCCACCGGTGCGCGGTGGCCTGGGTGAACGGCACGCCGGCCGGGGTGGGGACCACGAGGACGACGTCGTCGTCGGGTTCGGTGCCGAGCACCTCGTCGAGCGCGTCGCCCCACACGGTCGGCTTCATGACCATGCCGGGGCCGCCACCGTACGGTGAGTCGTCGACGGCCTTGTGCACGTCGTGGGTCCAGTCCCGCAGGTCGCGGACGCCCACCGAGATCAGGCCCTTGTCGATGGCCTTGCCCAGCAGCGCCGTCCGGAGCGGTTCGAGGTACTCGGGAAAGATCGTGATGACATCGAGGCGCACGGCTTACTCCGGATCCAGAAGTCCTTCGGGAGGGTCGATCTCGATCACGCCGTCGGCAACGGACACCGACGTGACGATCGCCGCGACGAACGGGACGAGGAGCTCCCCCGCGTCCTGGCCCTCGGGGCGGACGGAGAGCAGTTCGCCCGCCGCGGAGTGCAGCACCTCGAGCACGGTGCCGACGGGGGTGCCGTCGGTCAACCGGACCGCGAGGCCCTCGAGTTCATGGTCGTAGAACTCGTCGGGGTCGTCCGAGGGCGGAAGATCCGCAGGATCGACCAGGAAGAGTGTTCCGCGCATGGCGTCGGACTTGGTCCGATCGTCGATACCGCGCAGACGCAGCAGAAGCCGCCCGGAGTGTTCCCGGGCGGCCTCCACCGTGTAACTGGTGAGTTTCTGCTCGCGGGGCTTGCGGCCGTGCAGGACTGTGCCTACGGCAAAGCGCTGATCGGGGTCGTCTGTCCGTATGTCTACGGCCAGCTCTCCCCGGATCCCGTGCGACTTGGCCACACGCCCGATGACGAGCTCCACTGATTGCTCCCGACTACTGATCTGTGTTGACTGACTACTGATCGGTGTTGATTACTGATCGGTGTCGATCACGTCGACGCGGATCCCACGGCCACCGATGCCGGTGACCAGGGTCCGCAGAGCGGTGGCGGTGCGCCCGCCACGCCCGATGACCTTGCCCAGGTCCTCGGGGTGCACGTGCACCTCCACAGTGCGCCCGCGGCGTCCGGTGTTCAGCTCCACCCGGACGTCGTCGGGATTGGCGACGATGCCGCGAACAAGATGTTCGACGGCGTCGGCGACAACGGCACTCACTTGTCAGCAGCCTCGGAATCCGCAGCGGCCTCGGCGGGCGCCTCGKCAGCAGCCTCGGCCTCGTCGGCCTTGGCAGCCTTCTTCTTCTTCGGGGTGATGGCCTCGGCCACCGGCTCGCTGTCGGCCTGCGCCAGCGCGGCCTGGAAGAGCTCGAGCTTGGACGGCTTCTCGGCCTTGAACTTCAGGGTGCCCTCGGTGCCCGGCAGGCCCTTGAACTTCTGCCAGTCACCGGTGATCTTGAGCAGGTTCTCGACCGGCTCGGTGGGCTGGGCGCCGACGCCGAGCCAGTACAGCGCGCGCTCGGAATCGATCTCGATGACCGACGGGTCTTCCTTGGGGTGGTACTTGCCGATGGTCTCGATCGCACGGCCGTTGCGGCGGGTGCGAGAGTCGGCGATGACGATGCGGTAGTGCGGGGTGCGGATCTTGCCGAGCCGCATGAGCTTGATCTTGACAGCCATTGTGAAGCCTTTCAGGTGGTCACTGCGCAATTCAGCGATGCGCAAGGCCTGCGCACCCGGTTTCGCGTTGAGGGATTGTCGTGACCGCCGCGCGGTACGTAACCGGAGACGGGCGAACAGCGGTCCATTCTGCCAGACACGGGACCCGCGCAGCGAATCGCCCGACCGCGGGGTCGGCTGCGCCGCGCCGGACCCGGATTCGCGCGGTCCCGTCAGGTCGTCGACCTAGACTTCACCGGTGCCGGACGTCGACCGGCGTAGCGCAGTGCCGCACAACCTCAGTGCCCAGACGAGACAGCCAGCCCGGACGCGAGCGGAGACCGCATGACCGACACCCCACCGTCCGACGAACCGCAGGCCCAGGCCGACAAACCCCAGGCCGAACCGCCGGCGTCCCCGGCCGCCGACCCGCCAACCGTCGCCATGCCGCCAGTCGGCCCGCCACCGGCCGGCCCGGTACCGCCTCCCCCGTTCGCCCCCGGGCCGCCGCCCCCGCTGCGGCAGCCGCTGTCCGGACGCACCTGGCTGATCCTGCTCACCTCGATCGCGGCGGCGCTCGCGCTGCTCGGCGGCGGCGGGTACCTCGTCAACCGGACGCTCGACGACCGCAACACCGACGGCTCGGCCGAACCCGACTCGGGTGGCGACTTCGCCGGGGGCGCCGAGGCCGGCGGCGGCTTCGACTTCGGGGACACGGAATCCATCGCCGTCACCCCGACCGCCGCGCTGCCCACCTGCACCACCTACCCGCCCGCGGTGGACTCCGCCGGCCGCCAGCATTCGTACGAGGCGCCCAACGCGATCGACGGCGACCTCACCACCGCGTGGCGCTGCTCGGGCACGCAGGGGCAGCGGCTGTCGATGAGCTTCGTGTGCGGGGTGCACCTCACCGCCGTCGGCATCGACCCCGGCTACGACAAGGTGGACGTCGACGGCTCGGACCGGTTCACCCAGAACCGGAAGGTCACCCGCGTCACCTGGACGTTCGACGACGGCACCAGCGTCGAGCAGCAACTGCGTCCCGAACGCGGGATCCAGACGATGCCGGTGGACACGACCACCCGGACGGCGACGATGACGGTCACCGCGACCGTCGACGGTCAGCCGGTGACCAACAAGGCCGGCGTGACGGCCGCCCCGTTCAACGACGTGACCTCGGTGAGCGAGGTGCGGTTCACCTCGCGCCCCGCGGACGGCGGCGACCCCTGCGCCAAGTAGCCGGGCCCGCCGCTCCGCGGCAACCGTCAGGCGAACCGGCCCCGCGCCCTGACCACCCGGCCGCGCAGCACCACCAGGTCGGGTGACGCGAGCACCTCCGGCCCGGTGCGCGGATCACGATCGTAGACAAGCAGATCGGCGGGAGCACCCGGCTCCAGACCCGGATGCCCCAGCCAGGCGCGAGCATCCCAGCAGGCGGCACCGAGCGCCTTCGTCGGCCCCAGGCCCACCGCGGCCAGGGCGGCCACCTCGTCGGCGATCCGGCCGTGCCGGATGGATCCGCCGGCGTCGGTGCCCGCGTAGATCGGGATGCCGGCCTCGTGGGCGGACCCGATCGTCGCGCCGACCCGCGCGTGCAGGTCCCGCATGTGCGCGGCGTACACCGGGAACCGGTCCGCCGAGTCGGCGATCTCCGGGAAGGTCGCGATGTTGATCAGCGTCGGCACCAGTGCGGTCCCCCGCTCGGCCATCGCCTCGATAGTCGAGTCGGTCAGGCCGGTGCCGTGCTCGATGCAGTCGATGCCCGCCTCGATCAGGCCGGGCAGTGCCTCCTCGCCGAAGACGTGCGCGGTCACCCGGGCACCCACCCGGTGCGCAGCGTCGATCGCCTCCTTGAGCACGGCGTCGCTCCACAGCGGCCGCAGGTCCCCCACCGAGCGGTCGATCCAGTCGCCGACGAGCTTGACCCAGCCGTCGCCGCGCAGTGCCTGCTCGGTCACGGCGGCCGGCAGCTGGGACTCGTCGTCGAGGTCGATCGGCAGGCCGCGGATGTACCGCTTGGTCATCGCGATGTGCCGACCCGCCCGGACGATCCGCGGCAGGTCCGCGCGCTGGTCGAGGTCGCGGGTGTCCACCGGCGAGCCCGCGTCGCGCAGCAGCAGCACGCCGGCGTCGCGTTCGGTCTGCGCCTGGGCGACCGTGCCCGCCTCGTCCTCGTGGCCGCCGCCGTAGCGGATCCCGACATGACAGTGCGCGTCGACCAACCCGGGCAGGATCCACCCCGACTCGGTGAGCGTCTGCGCCCCCGGAACCGGATCGGTGGAGACCACCCCGCCGTCGACCCACAGTTCGACGGGCTGCTCGTCGGGCAGCCCCAGACCCGCCAACCGCAGTGCCACGGCTAGTTCTTCGGCAGCTTCAGCTTTGAGAGGTCGAAGCCGTCGAGGCCCGGCGGCAGCTCGTCGAGCCCGGGCGGCATCTTGGACAGGTCCATTCCCGCGGGCAGGCCGGGGAAGCCGCCTGGCATGCCCGCAGGCATCCCGGGGAAACCGCCGCGGATCTTCGGCTGGGTCGGGCCCTTGCCGCCTTTCTTGCCCTTCTTGCCCTTCTTGCTGCGCTGGTTCGCCCGGGCACCGGGCATGCCCATCCGGCCGGCCATCGCGGACATCATCTTGCGAGCCTCGAAGAACCGGTCCACCAGTTGGTTGACGTCGGAGACCTTGACGCCGGAACCGTTGGCGATGCGCAGCCGACGGGAGGCGTTGATGATCTTGGGGTCCTCGCGCTCGGCCGGGGTCATGCCGCGGATGATCGCCTGCACCCGGTCGAGTTGCTTCTCGTCGACGTTGGCGAGCGCGTCCTTCATCTGGCCGGCGCCCGGCAGCATGCCCAGCAGGTTGCCGATCGGGCCCATCTTGCGCACGGCCATCATCTGCTCGAGGAAGTCCTCGAGGGTGAGCTGGCCGGAGCCGATCTTGTGCGCGGCGGCCTCTGCCTGCTTGGCGTCGAAGACCTGCTCGGCCTGCTCGATGAGGCTGAGCACGTCGCCCATGCCGAGGATCCGGCTGGCCATCCGGTCCGGGTGGAAGACGTCGAAGTCCTCGAGCTTCTCGCCGGTGGACGCGAACATGATCGGCCGGCCGGTGATCTCCCGGACACTGAGCGCGGCGCCACCGCGGGCGTCGCCGTCCAGCTTGGTGAGCACCACACCGGTGAACCCGACGCCAGCCTGGAACGCCTCCGCGGTGTGCACGGCGTCCTGACCGGTCATCGCGTCGAGCACGAACAGGATCTCGTCGGGCGCCGTGGCGTCGCGGATGCCCGCGGCCTGGCCCATCAGTTCCTCGTCGATGCCGAGCCGTCCGGCGGTGTCGACGATGACCACGTCGTGCTGCTTGGCCCGGGCCTCGGCGATGCCCTGGCGGGCCACCTCCACCGGGTCGGCCRCCGACTGGCCCAGCTCGTTGTCGCCGCCGCCGATCGAGGTGCCCGGGTGCGGCGCGAAGACCGCCGCGCCGGCCCGCTCGCCGACGATCTTCAGCTGGCTGACCGCGCCCGGACGCTGCAGGTCGCAGGCCACCAGCAGCGGCGTGTGCCCCTGCCCGGTCAGCCACTTCGCGAGCTTGCCCGCCAGCGTGGTCTTACCGGAGCCCTGCAGGCCGGCCAGCATGATGACGGTCGGCGGGTTCTTCGCGAACTGGATCCGCCGGGTCTCGCCGCCGAGGATCCCGACGAGCTCCTCGTTGACGATCTTGACGACCTGCTGTGCCGGGTTCAGCGCACCGGAGACCTCGGCGCCCTTGGCGCGTTCCTTGATCTTCGCGATGAACGACCGGACCACCGGAAGTGCGACGTCGGCCTCGAGCAGGGCGAGCCGGATCTCCCGGCAGGTCGCATCGATGTCGGCGCCCGACAGACGCCCCTTGCCCCGGAGGTCCTTGAGGGTACCGGTCAACCTGTCGGAAAGGGATTCGAACACCGATCGGGCTCCTGGCTGTTGCGGGACGTGAAACGCCGGGCGGGCTCGCCGGAAACGCATGCCGTTCCCGGCGAGACCCTCGACGCAGACTGTGCACCCAGCCTAGCTGTTCGCCCCTGCGGCCACGTCCCCGCCGTCCTTCTGTGGCGGCTGCGGCGGCACCACCGCGAGCAGCGCCGACTCCAACTCCTGTCGCACCGCCCGTGAGTCGCGGCCGCCGAGGTCCAGGCAGAAGACGTCGAGCACCGACGCACCCAGCGTCGACACCCGCGCCCACCGCACGTCGGCACCGCTGTGTTCGAGCACGCTGGCCAGCCGGCACAGCAGCCCGAGCCGGTCCTCCGCCCGCAGCTCGACGATGACCTGGCCGTCCCCCGCCTCCGCCCAGAGGATCCGCGGCGGGGCCTGCGCGAACAGCACCGGAACCGCGTCGGCGCCGCGGTCCAGGGCCTGCTCGGCCTGGGCCTGCCGTTCCTTGTCCTCGAGCATCGCGACGAGGTCCAGCTCCCCGGCCCCGGCCCGGATCAGTTCCTGCCGCAGCAGACCGGCCTGCGGCGGCGCCCCGAACCGCGGTGCCACGACAAACGTGTTCACCGCCGCGTCGCCGTGACTGCCCACCGCGGCCGAGAGCACCCGCAGCGAGTGCAGCGCCAGCACCCCCGCCGCATCCGAGAGCAGGCCCGGCGCGTCGGGCGCGACGACCGTCACCGTGTAGGTGTGTGCACCGGGCGCGGGATCGAGCAGGACGTGAACTCCGCCGGCGGTGGCCAGTTCCGCGTGCGCCGGGTCGATCGGCGGCGGCGCGGGCAGCTCGTCGCCCGCCATCAGCATCCGGCACCGCCGGACCAGCTCGCCGATCAGCGACGACTTCCACTCCCCCCACACCCCCGGGCCGGTGGCCAGCGAGTCCGCCTCCGCGAGTGCGCCCAGCAAGTCGAGCAGCACCGGGTCGCCGCCGAGCGCGTCCACCACCGTCTGCACGGTCGCCGGGTCGTCGAGGTCACGGCGGGTCGCGGTGTGCGGCAGCAGCAGGTGGTGACGGACCATCCCGCTGAGCGTCACGACGTCCGCCGGCCACAGCCCCAGCCGGTTTCCGATGGCGGTGGCCAGGTCGGCCCCGACCACGCTGTGGTCGCCGCCGCGCCCCTTGCCGATGTCGTGCAGCACCGCCCCGAGCACCAGCAGGTCGGGCCGCGAGACTCGAGTGGTGAGCGCGCTGGCGTAGCACGCCGTCTCCACCAGGTGCCGGTCCACGGTCCAGGTGTGCACGGCGTCGCGCGGCGGCAGGTCCCGCACCGCCCCCCATTCGGGCAGCAGCCGGCCCCACAGCCCGGTGCGATCGAGCGCCTCGATCACCGCGACCGTGCGCCGGCCGGAGCCGAGCACCACGAGCAGGTCCCCGAGCGCCTCCCGCGGCCACGGTTCGCGAAGCTCCGGCGCGCTGTCTGAGAGCCGGTTCAGCGTCGACGCGGAGATCGGCATCCCGGTCTGCGCGGCCGCCGCGGCGACCCGCAGGATCAGCCCCGGATCCCTCGTCGGCTTCGCGTCCCGGGCCAGGACCACCTCGCCCGCGTGCTCGACCACACCCTCGTCGAGCGGGCGCCGCACCGGCACCCGCCGCAACCGTGAGAGACCTCGGCGCGGAAGGGTGTTCGCGGCGGTGCGCAGCCCCACCTCCACCGAGTAGCTGACGGTGCGAGCCGCGTCGCTGAGCATCCGGGCCAGGTCGAAGCGGTCGCCGATCCCCAGCGCGGCGCCGATCTCGTCGGCGTCCTGGGCCCGCAGCTGGTCCCGGGCACGGCCCGCCACCCGGTGCAGTTCGGTGCGCACGTCGAGCAGCCGGTCATGGGCCAGCGCCAGCCCACCGCCCGGAGTGTCCGGGCCCAGGCCCGTCGCCGCGTCGGTGAGCTGCGCGATCGCCAGCGCGCTGAGCAGTTGGACGTCGCGGAGCCCGCCCCGCCCGTTCTTCACGTCGGGTTCGGCGCGGTGCGCGATCTCGCCGCTGCGCGCCCACCTCGCCTCGGTCAGCTCGATCAGTTCGTCGAACCGGGAACGGATCGACGCGCGCCACTGCCGTCGCACGTCCACGATCAGCCCGCCACTGAGCTCGGCGTCGCCCGCGATGTGCCGGGCCTCGAGGAGCCCGAGCGCCGCGGTCACGTCGGCCGCCGCCACCTGCAGCGCCTGCGGCACCGTGCGCACGCTGTGGTCGAGCTTGATGTGCGCGTCCCACAACGGGTACCAGAGCCGGTCCGCCACGTCCGCGACGATTCGCGGGTCCATGTCGTCGTGCAGGAGGACCAGGTCGAGGTCCGAGTACGGCAGCAGCTCGCGCCGGCCGAGCCCGCCGACCGCGACCAGCGCGAACCCGGAGTCCGGCAGGATGCCCAGCTCGGCACCCTTGGTCGTGAGCCAGAGCTCGTGCAGGTCCACCAGCGCCAGCCGCAGCGTGGCGGCGTCCAGCCGTCGAGTCCGAGAACCGCCGTCCAGCAACTTCTTCCGGGCCCTGGCCAGGTCGTCGGCGGCGGCGGTGCCCCCAGACGGGGGTGGCCCCGACCCCGCCGACGATGCAGCGGGATCGGGGCCACCCTTTCGGGACCCTGTGGGGTCAGAGCGCATCCGCGCCCCTCTCGCCCGTCCGGACTCGGATCACCGATTCGACCGGAGAGACCCAGACCTTGCCGTCGCCGATCTTCCCGGTACGCGCCGCCTCGACGATCACCTCGACGACCTTGTCGACGGCCGAGTCGTCCACGACCACCTCGACCCGGACCTTCGGCACGAAGTCGACCGAGTACTCGGCACCCCGGTACACCTCCGTGTGGCCCTTCTGGCGGCCGTACCCCTGGACCTCGCTCACGGTCATGCCCAGCACACCGGCCTGCTCCAAACCGGCCTTCACGTCCTCGAGGGTGAACGGCTTGACGATCGCAGTAATCAGCTTCATGTCTCTCATGCCTCTCTGACGCTCACACGCCCCGGTACCGAACTGCCCGCCATCGCGGCGAAGTCGTATGCGTTCTCTGCGTGCTCTGTCTCGTCCACGCCGAGAGCCTCCGCATCGTCGCTGACCCGCAGGCCGATCGTGTACTTCACGACGAGAGCAACGATGGTGGTGGCCACCAGCGAGTACAGCAGAACAGCGCCCGCGCCGACTGCTTGACGCCACAACTGGTCGAAACCCCCACCATAGAACAGGCCGTCGACGCCGGCGGGCGCCTCTGTCGTTGCGACCAGACCGACCAGCAGGGTGCCGACGAGTCCGCCCACCAGGTGGACGCCGACGACGTCGAGCGAGTCGTCGAAGCCGAACCGGAACTTGAGGCCGACTGCGAGGGCGCAGAGGGCGCCGGCGACGACACCGATGAACAGGGCCCCGAGCACGTTCACCGACGAGCAGGCCGGGGTGATCGCGACCAGTCCGGCGACGATGCCGGACGCTCCGCCCAGGGTGGTGGCGTGGCCGTCACGCAGGCGCTCGACGAGCAGCCAGGCCAGCATCGCGGCACAGGTGGCGACGACGGTGGTGATGAAGGTGGCGCCCGCGATTCCGTTGGACCCCACCGCCGATCCCGCGTTGAAGCCGAACCAGCCGAACCACAGCAGCGCCGCGCCGAGCATCACGAACGGCAGGTTGTGCGGGCGGAACGGGGTGGCCGGCCAGCCGCGGCGCTTGCCGAGGACGATCGCCAGCACCAGGCCCGCGACGCCGGCGTTGATGTGCACGGCGGTACCGCCGGCGAAGTCGATTGCCTTGAGCTGGTTCGCGATCCAGCCGCCGTTCTCGGCGGTGACACCGTCGAACGCGAACACCCAGTGCGAGACCGGGAAGTAGACGATCGTCGCCCACAGGCCGGCGAAGAGCAGCCACGGGCCGAACCGCAACCGGTCCGCCACGGCGCCGGAGATCAGCGCCACCGTGATGATCGCGAACATCGCCTGGAAGGCGACGAACACCGTCGCCGGGATGGTACCGACCAGCGGGATGGCCGCCGCGGCACCGGTACTCGCATCACCCAGGTACGAACCACCGAACAGGCCCTTGAGGCCGAAGTACTGGAACGGGTCACCGAACAGGTGACCCGTGTCCTCCCCGAAGGCCATCGAGTAGCCGTACAGGACCCAGAGGATGCCCACCACGCCCATGGCGCCGATGCTCATCATGATCATGTTCAGCACACTCTTGGCGCGAACCATGCCGCCGTAGAAGAACGCGAGTCCCGGGGTCATCAACAACACGAGCGCGGCGCTGATCAGCATCCATGCGGTGTCGCCGGTGTCCGGTGCCCCGATTGTGGGAAATTCCACGTTGAGCCTCCTCTTCTGTCGTCTCGCCGGTGCGGCTGTCGACCTAGGGAGAAGAGTGCTCAGCTGGTGTTTCGCCTGTGCCGCCGCGGTGTTTCACTCACGTGAACGCATCCCCGAAACGTGTTGCAACCAGGTTTCAGGGTGCCGTGCGCAGGCCCAGCCAACCGGGCACCCGGCGACCCTCGCCGTCCGAGCAGTACGCCCCGGGGACCTCCGCGCAGGCACCGGCCGGCGCGATCCCGGCGTTGATGCCCTGGCCCGCCCAGGTGAGCCCGGCGTTCTTGCTGAGCACCATCGCGGACGAGCCCCCGCCGTCGAGCACCACGGCCTTGTCCGAGCCGAGGGCACGGAAGAGGTCCTGGACGTTGCCGATGCTGAATCCGTCACTCTCGTTGCTGCCTCCCTGGAAGACGTACAGCTCGTCGCGGGCGGTGTTGTAACCGATCGCGGTGCGTGCGGCCTTGCGGACCGGGCTGTCGACGAACTGGAATTCCTGGCCGGGGGCGCGCAGCTTGAGGCCGCCGAAGGCGACGAATGACTTGCCGCTGAACTCGAGCTGGTTCACCAACTGCTCCGCGGCGCCGTTGTTGTGAACCGAATCGGCGTCGCGGATGTCGAAGTTCGCGTCGGTCGGCATGCCCAGGAAGCTGTCACCGATGACGAAGGTCGACAGCGGCGACCAGACCTTTCCGGCTCCGTCGCTGAGGCCTTCCTTGCCGACGTAGTAGCGGCTGCCCAGGTCGAAGATGGACGCGGCGCTGTGGGTGTCGGGGTGCGCGTCGTAGTAGGCGCCCATCGGAGAGCTGCAGCCGCTCTTCGACCAGTTGTCGCCGGCCCCCTGGGCCCGCACGTCGAAGAAGTTGGCGTTGATCGCGATGGCGGGCGAACCCATCCGTTGCCAGGCCTCGACCGGGCCGTAGAGCTCGGCGTTCTGCCGGGTGCCGTCGCCGGTGACCGCGTTGGGGTTGCCCTCGCATCGCCCGCTCGAGTCGGACAGCAGCTGCGAGACCAGCCGGGAGTGCGAGGCACCGGGGATGACGACCAGTCGGCTGTCGGTGGCCATGTCGTACGCGCGGCCGTCCGCGGTGACCATCGGGAGCCGGAAGTCGGGACCGAACTGGTAGACCACCGGACCGCCGTGGGCCGACGCGACGGCCTCRGCGAGCCGCCCCTTGGCGGCACCGAGGGGGTCGGCCTGTGCGGGCGCGGCCAGCGCCGGCGCGAGCACGCCCGCGCACATCGCCGTGGCGGCGGCAGTGGTGACGATCCGACGGCTGATCCTCGATACTGCAGCGCTCGTACGCACGTTGTCCTCTCCGGTTGCGTGAGCCCGGCCGGCCCGGCCAAATGTGGCGCAGGTCACGTCGGACGTCGCAAGTAGACAGGACTGAGATATCACTGTTATTCATTGCGGAAGTTTGTTGCGTAATCGTTACGCTAAATGGAAAACCCGCAGGACGAAACTGCCCGGCGCCGTAGGTGCGGGGCCGGGCAGTCTGGTCGACAAGCCACTCAGCCGAGCAGTGCGTCCACGAACGCGGCCGGCTCGAACGGCGCCAGATCGTCCGCACCCTCGCCCAGGCCGACGAGCTTGACCGGCACGCCCAGCTCCCGCTGGACCTGGAAGACGATGCCACCCTTGGCGGTGCCGTCGAGCTTGGTCAGCACCACACCGGTGATGTCCACGACCTCCGCGAACACCCGCGCCTGCACCAGGCCGTTCTGGCCGACGGTGGCGTCGAGCACCAGCAGCACCTCGTCCACGACGGCACGCTTCTCCACCACCCGCTTGACCTTGCCGAGTTCATCCATCAGCCCGGTCTTGGTGTGCAGGCGGCCGGCGGTGTCCACGATCACCACATCCACGCCGGTCTCGATGCCCTTGGTCACCGCGTCGAAGGCGATCGCGGCGGGGTCACCGCCCTCGGGGCCACGCACAACCTCGGCGCCAACCCGCTCCGCCCACGTCTGCAACTGGTCGGCGGCGGCAGCGCGGAAGGTGTCGGCGGCGCCGAGCAGCACCCGGCGCCCGTCGGCGACCAGGACGCGCGCGAGCTTGCCGGTACTGGTGGTCTTGCCGGTGCCGTTGACGCCGACCACCAGCAGCACACCGGGCGTCGCGTCGTGCGGAAGCGCCTTGATCGAACGGTCGAACTCGGGGTGCAGAGCGTCGATCAGGACGGTGCGCAGCAGGGCGCGGGCGTCGGCCTCGGTCTTGACGCTGCCCGCGGCCAGTTCGGCGCGCAGTCGGGTCACGATCTGCTCGGTGGTGGCGCTGCCGAGGTCCGCGATCAGCAGCGTGTCCTCGATCTCCTCCCACGAGTCCTCGTCGAGGTYGCCGCCGCCGAGCAGGCCCAGCAGGCTCTTGCCGACCGCGGACTGCGAGCGCGAGAGCCGGCCGCGCAGCCGGTCGAGCCGGCCCGCGGTGGGTTCGATCTCCTCGAGAACGGGGGCCGCGGGGGCCTCCACCTCGACCTCGGGCGCGACAACCTCGGGTGCGGGGGCCACGACCTCGGGTGCGGCCTCCGGCGCCGGTGCGGGGGCCTCGACGACCTCGGGCTCGACGGTCTCGGGCGCGGGTGCCTCGAGTGCGGGGGCCTCGAGTGCGGGGGCCTCCGGCGCCGCCTCGACCGCGGGTGCGGAGGCCTCCGGCGCCGCCTCGACCGCGGGTGCGGTCGCCTCGGGAACGACCTCGGGCTCCGGGGCGGCTACCGGCACCACGGTGGGCGCGGCCTCCGGGGCGGGCTTGGCCTCAGGAGCCGGCTTGGGTGCCGGCGCGGGCTTGGCTTCCGGAGTCGGCTTGGGTGCCGGCGCGGGCTTCGGCGGTGCGGTGGCCGTGGCCCCCTGACTGAAGCTGATCCCGCCCGCGGTCTTGTACCCGCCGGAGCGGTCCTTGGTCTCCCCCAGTTCGGGCGTCGACGGCGGCGGAAGCAGGCTGACCCGACGACGCCGGTACAGCACACCGCCCACGACGAGGGCCACGATGAGAACGGCCAGTACCGCCGCGATTGCAATCCAAGCTCCGGTAGTCACCGCCCCATCCTGTCAGGCGGAGCGCGGCGGCACGAAGCCGCGGCCGACCCGGGTTCGGCAACTCCCCGGCTGATCGGCGACCGGCACGGACCGTCGTCTACCGAGCGGCGGGCGCCGACAACGCGGGGAACCAGATGTCCGTCAGGACCTCCACCGCACGCTCGGCGGAGACGTCGATCGTTCCCAGCATCGCCCACCGGGTGAAGAACCGTTCGAGTTGGGTCACGAGGAGTTCGACGCGCAGGCGGGCCTCGTCACGCTGACCCTCCGGCCAGCGCGCGAGGTAGCTCGTCATCGAATTCGGGAGGGCGAGGATTCCGTCTCGGGCGATCGCACGGAACTCGGGCTCGAGCGCCGTCGCCTCGTCCCAGGCCGGGAGCATCTCCTTGTACTGGTGGAACCACTCGATGGCCCGGGTGATCCAGTCCGCGAACTCGGCGCGCGATCCGGTCTCGAGCACCCGGTCGAGGTCTTGATAGAAGGCCAGCGCGCTCGGTGCCAGACCCTCCTGGGCCAACTCCAGCAGGAWCTCCACCTTGCCCGAGAAGTGCAGGTAGAAGGTCGCCCGGCTGCATCCGACGTCGGCGGCGATGTCGTCGACCGTCACCGCCGCGTACCCCCGGGCGGCGAAGAGCCCACGTGCCGACTCCACCAGCCGGGCGCGGGTTGCCCGCTTCTGCTCGGCTCGCAGCGTGCCGCGCCGGCTGCCGGTACCTGTCGCATTGCTCACTGCATCCACCACCAATCGAAGGTTACTCGCGGCTCGGACAGTCGCCGTACCGCAACAAAATCAACTTTACGTCATTCACTTGACAGTCCGTCAGTCAAAGATATTCTATGTCGTAGGTCACATCGAGTCGCATGTGCCGCAACAGTCACAGTCGAAGTTCTCCCCGCACCACGCCGCGACCACCGGGAAGACACGAGACGGCGGCCCACCGACCCCGGCAGAAAGAGAAGCCATGCACTCCCCGAACTTGCCTCGCGTCTGCATCATCGGCGCCGGTCCGTCAGGAATCACCACCGCCAAGCGCCTCCAGGAGTTCGGCATCCCGTTCGACTGCTTCGAGGCCTCCGACGAGGTCGGCGGGAACTGGTACTACAAGAACCCGAACGGCATGTCGGCCTGCTACCAGAGCCTGCACATCGACACCTCGAAGTGGCGCCTCGCCTTCGAGGACTTCCCGGTGCCCGCCGACTGGCCCGACTTCCCGCACCACTCGCAGCTGTTCGAGTACTTCAAGGACTACGTCGACCACTTCGGCCTGCGGGAGAAGATCACGTTCAACACCTCCGTCGAGCGGGCGGAGCGCGACGACGACGGCCTGTGGACCGTCACGCTGTCCACCGGCGAGGCGCGCACCTACGACGCGCTGATCGTGTGCAACGGCCACCACTGGGACCCGCGGACCCCGGACTACCCCGGCGAGTTCGACGGCACGCTGATCCACAGCCACGAGTACAACGACCCGTTCGATCCGGTCGACATGCGCGGCAAGAACGTCGTGGTGGTCGGGATGGGCAACTCCGGCCTCGACATCGCCTCCGAGCTCTCGCAGCGCTTCCTGGCCAAGACACTGACCGTCTCCGCCCGCCGCGGCGTCTGGGTGCTGCCGAAGTACCTCAAGGGCAAGGCCGGCGACAAGATGTCGATGCCCGCCTGGATGCCACGCCCGCTGGCCCTGGCGCTGCAACGGCGCTTCCTGGACAAGAACCTCGGCACCATGGAGGGCTACGGCCTGCCCAAGCCCGACCACCTGCCCTTCCAGGCGCACCCGTCCGCGAGCGGCGAGTTCCTCGGCAAGGCGGGCTCGGGCGACATCGCGTTCAAGCCGGCGATCGCCGCGTTGGAAGGCAAGCAGGTGCGCTTCACCGACGGAAGCACCCTGGATGTCGACGTGATCGTCTGCGCCACCGGTTACCACATCAGCTTCCCGTTCTTCACCGATCCGAACCTGTTGCCCGACAGCGAGAACCGCTTCCCGCTGTTCAAGCGGATGATGAAGCCCGACATCGACAATCTGTTCTTCATGGGCCTCGCGCAGCCGATGCCGACCCTGGTGAACTTTGCCGAGCAGCAGAGCAAGCTCGTCGCCGCCTACCTCGCGGGCAAGTACCTGCCGCCGGCCCCCAGCGAGATGGGCGCCGTCCTCGCCGCCGACGAGGAGTACTACCTCAAGCCGTACTACAAGTCCCCCAGGCACACCATCCAGTGCGAGTTCGACCCGTACGTGCGCAACCTGAAGAAGGAAATCGTCAGCGGCGGCAAGCGCGCCCAGGCCGCCGGCAACACCCTGCCCGTGCCAGCCCGTGCCATGCAGAACGTGTGAGAGGACAACGACATGACACTGACACAGGGATTCTGCGCGGAGGGCTTCGAGCCGGTCCGCGAGGCACTCGAACAGCAGCTCGCGTCGGGTGAGGAGCTAGGGGCGTCGATCTGCGTGACCCTCGACGGGCAGCCGGTCGTCGACGTCTGGGGCGGCTACGCCGACCAGGAGCAGACCACGCCGTGGGCCGAGGACACGATCGTCAACGTCTTCTCGCTCACCAAGACGATGACGGCGCTGTCCGCGCTGCTCCTCGTCGATCGCGGCGAGATCGACGTCTACCAGAAGGTCTCGCACTACTGGCCCGAGTTCGCGGCAAACGGCAAGGCGGACATCGAGGTTCGGCACCTGCTCTCGCACACCTCCGGCGTGTCCGGCTGGGAGCGGCCGATCGAACTCGAGGACATCTACGACACCGAGGCCGCCAGCGCCCGGCTGGCCACGCAGGCGCCCTGGTGGGAGCCGGGCACCGCGTCGGGCTACCAGGCGCTGAACTACGGGCACCTGGTCGGCGAGGTGATCCGGCGAGTGGACGGCCGCAGCCTGGGCCGCTTCTTCGCCGAGGAGCTGGCGGGACCGCTGGGGGCCGACTTCCACATCGGCACCGGCCCCGAGCACTTCGGCCGGATCGCCCCGATGATCCCGGCGCCGGCAATCGACTTCGACATGTCCACGCTCGACCAGGACAGCATCCTGGTCAAGTCGGTGACCAGCCCGTGGCTCGACCTGGAGAAGGTCAACACCGCCGACTGGCGGCAGGCGGAGCTCGGCGCCATGAACGGTCACGGCAACGCGCGCTCGGTCGCCCGCCTGCAGTCGCTGATCTCCTGCGGCGGCGAACTGGACGGCACACGTCTGCTCTCCCAGGCCACCATCGACCTGATCTTCGAGCAGCAGGCCGACGGCATCGACCTGGCCATCCTCACCCCGCTGCGGTTCGGCATCGGCTACGGTCTCCCCCACCCGGACACCGCCCCGCTGGTGCGCGACGGCCGGGTGTGCTGGTGGGCCGGCTTCGGCGGGTCGATGCTCGTCAACGACCTCGACAACCGGCTCACCTTCGCCTACACGATGAACAAGATGGCGCCTGGGCTGATCGGCTCCGACCGCAGCGACGCCTACCTGCACGCCACCAACGACGCCGTTCACGCGGCACGGAAAGAGGTTTCCCGGTGACCAATTCTGTTGACCCCCAGGCATACATCGCCTCCGTGATGGCGGGCCTCACCGGCCCGGGCGGGCGGTTCGAACTCGGCGTGGAGAACGTGCTCGGTGCCGACATCCCGATCATGAAGAACCGCGACCGTGCCCTCGGTGACGTGCTGGCGAACTCGCTGGCCTACGGCGACCGCGACTACCTCGTCACCGAGGACACCCGGATGAGCTACGCCCAGCACGGGGCCGCGGTGGCCGCGCTCGCCACCGCCCTGCGGGAGCGCTACGGCGTCGGCAAGGGCGACCGGATCGGCATCCTGGCCGCGAACTCCCCCGAGTGGCTCGTCACCTTCTGGGCGGCGCAGACGCTCGGCGCGATCGCAGTCGGATTCAACGCCTGGTGGGCGCCGCGTGAGGTCGAGTACGGCGTCGGGCACACCACGCCCGCCGTCGTGGTCGCCGACGTCAAGCGCGCCGCCGTGCTCGCGGGCCTCGACGTGGACACCACGGTGCTCACCATGGAGGAGGACCTGCCCCGGCTGTTCACCGAGTTCGCCGGTGCCGAGCTGCCGACCACCGAGGTGGCCGAGGACGACCCGGCGGTGATCCTCTACACCAGCGGGACCAGCGGCCGCCCCAAGGGCGCCGTGCACTCGCACCGGAACGTGCTCGCGACCATCGACTACCACCGGTTCAGCGACGCACTCGCCGCCGCGTTCACCGGCGGCGACCCGAACTCCGACGCCCCGAGCGACCGGCGGTACCTGCTCACCTCGCCGCTGTTCCACATCGCCAGCCTGCACAACCTGGCCGTCCCGCGGCTCGCCACGGGCGGCGCGGTGGTGATCTACCAGGGCTCGTTCGACGTGGACAGGATGCTCCGGCTGGTCGAGCGCGAACGCGTGACCAACTGGGCCGCCGTCCCCACGATGGCCAATCGCCTGCTCGAGCACGAGGACCTCTCGCGCTACGACCTCTCCTCCGTCACCGCGTTCGCGCTGTCGGCGGCGCCGTCGTCCGCGGCGTTCCAGGACCGGCTCCGTGAGAAGGTGCCGTTCGCACGCAACTCGCTCGTCGACAGCTACGGCCAGACCGAGAGTGCCACCGCGATCTCCGTCGCCACGCCCCTTGACCTCGCACACTTCCCCGGCACCCTCGGCCGACCCATCATCGGGGTCGCCGTGGAGGTCCGGGATCCGTTCGGGGAGAAGGTCGCCGACGGGGTGGAGGGTGAGATCTGCGCGCGCAGCCCCTACGTGATGCTCGGCTACTGGGAAAACCCCGAGGCCACCGCCGCGGCGATCAGCGAGGACCGCTGGCTGCGCACCGGCGACTTCGGCGTGATCGAGAACGGCATGGTCCGGCTCACCGGGCGACGATCGGACCTGATCCTGCGCGGCGGCGAGAACGTGTACCCGATGGAGATCGAGCAGTGCCTCGACGAGCACCCCGAGGTGCTCGAGTGCGTCGTGCTCGGCGTGGACCACGCCGACCTCGGCCAGGAGGTGGCCGTGGTGGTGGTCGCGCGGTCCGACGACGCCGTCACGGAGGAGGAACTGCGGGCGTTCGCCAGTGAACGCCTCGCCTACTTCAAGGTCCCGGCACAGTGGCGGATCACCACCGTCCCGCTGCCGCGCAACGCGACCGGAAAGACGATGCGCACCAAGGTGACCGTCTGATGGTCCCCCAGTCGGCAATCGAAGAAGTTCGAGAATGGAAGACTCTGCCATGAGCTACGACGTGATCATCAAGAACGGCCGGTGGTTCGACGGCACCGGCGCGAAGTCCGTGACCCGCAACCTCGGCATCCGGGACGGGCGGGTGGCGGTCGTCTCGGTCGACCCGCTCGACGAGGCGGACTGCCCGCAGGTTCTCGACGCGGCCGGGAAGTGGGTCATGCCCGGCATGGTCGACATCCACACCCACTACGACGTCGAGGTCATCCTCAGCCCGGGTCTGAAGGAGTCGGTGCGCCACGGCGTCACCTCGATCTTCCTGGGGTCGTGCTCGCTGTCGGCCGTCCACGCCGGCCCCTCCGACGCGGGCGACCTGTTCGGCCGGGTCGAGGCCATCCCGCGCAAACACGTGGTCGACACGCTCACCGAGTCCAAGACCTGGACCTCGGCGCACGAGTACGTCGAGGCGATCGAGGCGCTGCCGTTGGGCCCGAACGTGGCCTCCTTCATCGGCCACTCGGACATCCGGGCCGCGCAGATGGGCCTGGACCGGTCGACCCGCAAGGACGTCAAGCCCACCCCCGCCGAACTCGACGCGATGGCAGCCAAGCTCGAGGAGGCGCTCGACGCGGGCTTCATCGGCATGTCCTCGCAGGAACTGCTCTTCGACAAGCTCGACGGCGAGGTGTGCAGGTCCAGGACCCTGCCCTCGACGTACTCGACGCGGCAGGAACGTCGCCGGCTGACGGCGATCCTGCGTCGACGGGGCCGGGCGTTGCAGGCCGGCCCCGACGTGGGCCGCCCGCAGACCATGGTCGCGTTGGCCCTGAGCAGCACCGGGCTCTTCCGGCGCCCGTTGAAGGTCTCCCTGCTCTCGGCCGCCGACGTAAAAGCGATTCCGGCTGTGGCACAGATCTTCCCGGCGATGGCGCGGGCGGTCAACGCGATGCGCGGCAACTTCCGGTGGCAGCACCTTCCCGTCCCGTTCGAGGTGTACTCCGACGGCATCGACCTGCCGGTGTTCGAGGAGTTCGGGTCCGGGGCCGCGGCGCTGGACCTGTCCAACCAGCTCGAGGCGCGCAGCGCGCTGCTGGCCGACGAGGCCTACCGCCGCCGGTTCCGCAAGGACTACGACAAGAAGTACGGTCCGCGGGTCTGGCATCGCGACTTCTTCGACGCCGAGATCGTCGAGTGCCCGGACGATTCCGTGATCGGCAAGACCTTCGGTCAGGTCGGGGTCGAGCGGGGTGGGGTGCACCCGGTGGACGCCTTCCTCGACCTGGTGGTCGAGTACGGCACCAAGGTTCGATGGMGCACCACGATCTCGAACCACCGTCCCGAGGTGCTCAACAAGTTCGCGTCCGATCCCGGTGTGCAGCTGGGCTTCTCCGACGCGGGCGCGCACCTGCGCAACATGGCGTTCTACAACTTCGGCCTCCGCCTGCTGCGTCGCGTCCGCGACGCCGAGCAGGCGGGAACTCCGTTCATGACCACGGAACAGGCGGTGCACCGGCTCACCGGCGAGCTCGCCGACTGGTACGGGCTCGACGCCGGACACCTGCGCGAGGGTGACCGGGCCGACGTGGTGGTGCTCGACCCGGAGCATCTCGACGCCTCACTCGACGCCTATGCCGAGTGCCCGGTCCCGGAGTACGACGGGCTTTCCAGAATGGTCAACCGGAACGACGATGCGGTGTCGGCGGTGTTCGTCGGCGGCGAATGCGTCGTCCGAGACGGGCAGCCGACGCCCGTGCTCGGCACCAAGCGGACGGGACGGTTCCTGCGCGCCGGATAGCCGGCGGACGGACGGGCGGTTGCCGGGGCATGGACCGAGGGGTCAGGCCCGGGCAACCGCCCTTTTTCGTCGGTCGAGGTCAGTCCTTGAAGTACACGAGCTGGTGCGCGGTGGCCAGCAGCACACCGTCTCGTCCCCACAGTTCCGCGGACTGGTCGAAGTAGCCCTTGCCGAACCGTTGCGCGCGGGCCGAGCCGAGCACCGCGGCATCCGCCTGCTCGGCGAGCGCCGCCGCGTCGGCGTGGAAGTACACGGTCAACGTGACGGTGCCGGCCGGCATGAACTTCCCGCGGCGCAGGAACACCCGGGGGAAGAAGACGTCGCTCATGGCCGTCAGCGCGGGGAAGTCGAGCGACCGGGCCGGGGTGTCGCGCACCCACAGCGTGGAGGTGGAGGTCGGATGCTCGACCGATTCCAGCTTCGGGATTCCGCCCTCGACGAACCGCATCTCGTAGTTGCGGGCCCAGGCGATGAAGTCCGGGAATGAGTCGGGCGCAACGGAATCCGGATCGGGAACCGCCGGGATCGTGATCTCGTCGGACGACCAGGTGTCGCGGCGGGTGCCGAACACCGCGGTCGCGGTGGTCGCGACGACCCCGTCCTGGGTCAGCTCGAGCGCCCAGTGCTGGGTCGACCGGTTGGTCCGCACCGGCCGGGCGGAGATGTCGAACGGGCCCTCGGCCACGGGTCCGGCGAAGTTGACCGTCAACGACAGCGGGTCGCCGAGCCGGTCCGGGTGCTGCTGCACCGCCCGCACCAGCGCCGCGGCGGTGATGCCGCCGAACGGGCCGACCATGTTGGCGTAGTCCGCGGACGTGTGCCCGGCGAAACGACCGTCGCCGACCGGGGTCAGGCCGACGGCGTCGTCGAACGGATGTGACGGTGCGACGGTCTCGCTCACAGTGGGCTCCTCACGGGTTGGCAGATCATGTCCGATTATGAAGGCAGACACGATCGACACGAATTCGCCCCGGCTTCCGGTCCGAGGGAACCGGGAGCCAGGGCGAACCGCCGACCGGGCGGACTACTGCCCGATCGCCGCCAGCACCTGGTCGGCGAGCGCACGCTCACCGGCGGTGTTCGGGTGCACCGGAACCGGCTGGTTGGCGAAGAGCATCGGCTCGACCAGACGCTCGGCGGGTGACTTGCAGCCGTCGCGACCCTCGGAGACCTGCGACATGTCGACGAAGGTCGAGTCGGTCTCTGCGGCGGCGCGCTTGATCGCGTCGTTCAGTGAGGCCTGCATGTCACGCAGGTAGCTGACATCGCCCTCGGCCAGCGGCATCTGGGGCGAGCAACCGCCGCTCGCGGGCACCAGCCACGGGTAGCCGGCGATGACGACCTGGGCGCGCGGCGACTTGGCGTGGATGTCCCGCAGCGCGGTGACCAGCGCGGGGTAGGTCTCGTTGACGATCGGATCGGTCAGGCTGGCGCCGGCCTGCACTCGGCAGGGCTCGAACACGCCGGGGTTCGACACCATTGCGCCGATGCAGGTGACCATCGCCTCAGCGAAGGTGTTGTTGTTGTTGCCGCCGATCATCAGGGTGACCAGTTCCGTCGTGGGCGTGAGCGCCTCGAACTGTGGCCGGGTGCTCTCGTACTGCGCCTCGTAGAAGTCCTGCGTCTTCGCGCCGCCGCAGCTGACGTCGGTCAGCCGGTAGCCACGCTCCGCTGCCACGATGTGCGCGAAGTTCTGCTCGGACTGCCAGCACTCGAGTGGCGTCCCGGGCGCGATCGGCGAGACGCCGGATCCGGCGCTGAAGCTGTCGCCGAGATTGACGTATTCGAGGCCGGGCGCAGGGTCCGCCGATGCGGACGCGCCCGATGCGACACCCGTCACCGCGGCCAGCACCCCCACGGTCGCCACAAGCCGCCTCACTCCAGTCTTCAACCCCACAGTTGTCTCCCCTTGGTCGTTGCGCCCGTTTCGTGCCGGGAGCGCCAGGGCCGTCCGGCCCGTGACACCAGTCACAATTCAGAAACCGTATACCGCTCAGTGTTCAATCACAAGGGTGTGATTCCGGGCCGACTCTTCGCACAGGGCGCGGGACTCGTCAGGCCTCGGTACGGCCGGCGATCTGATTCCAGAACTGCTCGATCTGCCCCGCCATGTCGATTGTCGGGTCGAGCAGCCATCGCACCTGCAACCCGTCCGCGAGCGCCACCAACGCTGTGGCCGTAGAGGTTACGTCGATGTCGGGCGCGAGGGACCCGGAATCCTGCATCGCGCGCAGAGCCCCCGCGAGCAGTTCGGTGAGAATGCGGTACCGGTCGAGCATGAACTGGTGGGCGGGATGCTGCGGGTTGGACGCCTCCACGGACATGTAGGCGAAGAGCTCGACCAGACCGGGCACTTCGGCGTTCTTTCGCATCACCTCGACGAACGCCTCCACCGGGTGCCGGCCACACGGAGCCGCGGCATCCACCTCGTCACGCTTGCGGAGCACCGCGATGAACAGCTCTTCCTTGGAGCCGAAGTAGTGCAGGATGCCCGTCTGGCTCAGCCCGACCGCGGCGGCCAGTTCACTGACCGATGTCGCCCGGTAGCCGCGTTCGGCGATCACGTGCAGTGCGGCGTCGAGAATCTGCTCGCGCCGCTCGATGCCTTTCGCATAGGAACCTCGTTTTGCCACCCGTCAAGCTTAGGGGCAGTGAACGGACCGCTCGCACGAGTCCAATGTGCCTACTCAGCCACCGGTTCCGGCACGGCGAGGTTCTGACCCCGCAGCCGCTGGGAGATCACCTGGGTGATGCCGTCACCTCGCATGCTCACCCCGTACAGCGCGTCCGCGACCTCCATCGTCGGCTTCTGGTGGGTGATGACGATCAGCTGCGACTTCTCCCGCAGCTGCTCGAACAGCCCGATCAGCCGGCGCAGGTTGGTGTCGTCCAGCGCGGCCTCCACCTCGTCCATCACGTAGAACGGGGACGGCCGGGCCCGGAAGATGGCCACGAGCATCGCGACCGCGGTCAACGACTTCTCCCCGCCGGAGAGCAGCGAGAGCCGCTTGACCTTCTTGCCGGGTGGGCGGGCCTCGACCTCGATGCCGGTGGTGAGCATGTCGCTCGGATCGGTCAGCACCAGCCGGCCCTCGCCGCCGGGGAACAGCTTCGCGAACACACCGACGAACTCGCGTTCCACGTCCGCGTACGCCTCGGTGAACACCTGCAGGATCCGGGCGTCCACGTCCGCCACCACCCCGAGCAGGTCCTTGCGGGCGTTCTTGACGTCCTCGAGTTGGGTGGACAGGAAGTTGTACCGCTCCTCGAGCGCGGCGAACTCCTCGAGCGCCAGCGGGTTGACCTTGCCGAGGGTGGCCAGGTCCTTCTCCGCGAGCTTGAGCCGGCGCTCCTGGGTGGCGCGGTCGTACGGCATCGGCGCCGGCGCGACCACCTGCTCACCCCGCTCGCGGGCCTGCTCGTACTCGGCCACCTCGAGCGCCGACGGCGGCAGCGGCACCTCCGGCCCGTACTCGGCGACCAGGTCGTCGAGGCCGATGCCGTGCTGCTCGGCGATGGTCTGCTCGAGCTGTTCGATCCGCAGCGCGGCCTGCGCCCGGGCCACCTCGTCGCGGTGCACCGCGTCGGTCAGGGCGGTCATCTGGGCGGTGTACTGACGGACCCGTTCCTTCACCGTCTCGAGTTGCCCGCTGCGCTCGGCGCGTTGGCGGGTCAGCTCGTCGCGGTGCGCCGCGGCCGCGGCGACCACCGTCTCGAGGTGCGCGGCCACCCGTTGCCCCGACTCCGCCACGGCCGCCGCGACGGCCGCCGCGTTCTGCCTGGCGGCCATCGCCCGCTCCGCCCGCGCCCGGGCCTCACGCTCGGCCTGCGCCGCGCGACGCAGCGAGTCCGCCTTGCCCCGCACCGACTCGGCTCGTTCCTCCGCCGTGCGCAGCGTCAGCCGGGCCTCCACCTCGAAGGCCCGCACCTCCGCCAGCGCGGCGGACGCCGCCTCGCGGTCCTCGGAGCTCGGGTCCCCGGCCGCGGCGCCACCCGGGTCGGACTGCTCGCGCTGGGCGAGCGCGAGACGCTCCTCGAGTTCCCGCAGCGCCTCGACCGACTCCTCGCGTCCGGCCTCCGCCGCGATGCGCTGGGCCGCGAGCCGCTCCGACTCCGCGTGCGCGGCACGGGCCACCTGGCCCAACCGGCCGAGCTGCTCGTAGATCGCGGACATCGCCGCGTCGGACTCGTTCAGCGCGGCCAGGGCCTGCTCGGCGTGCTCGGCCCGGTCGGCCTGCTCGGCCTCCGCCCCGGCGAGCGCGGCCGTCAGCTCCTCGGCCCGGCGTTCGGCGTCGGCCAAGGCCGAGGTCGACGCGTCGATGGCGGACTGCACCTCGAGCGTGGAGGGCCGCCGGTCGGATCCGCCCGTGATCCACCCCGCCCCGAGCAGGTCGCCGTCGAGGGTGACCGCGCTCAGATGCGGCTGCGCGGCAACAAGATCCGCGGCAGCGGCCAGGTCGTCGACCACCGCCACGGCGCCGAGCAACGCGCCCAACGCGCCGCGCATCGAGTCCGGGTACTCCACCAGGTCCAGCGCGGGATGCGCACTGACCGGCAACGCCGCGACCACCGCGACCGGCGCCGGGGCGCCCCCGGCGACCAGCGCGGCCCGTCCCCCGTCGGCCTGCTTGAGCGCCGCCACCGCGGACCGGGCGTCGGCGACGGAGCCCGCGGCGATGGCGTCGGCCGCCGGACCGAGCGCGGCGGCGATCGCCACCTCGAAACCGGTCCTGATCCGCAGCAACCCGGCCAGCGGCCCGATCAGTCCGTCGCCGGACCGGTGCTCGACCAGCCACGCGGCGCCGTCCTTCTGCTGCAGGCCGATCGACAGCGCCTCGATCCGCGCCCGCAGCGAGACCACCTCCTGCCCGGCGGCACGCTCGGCGTCCTTCAGCTCGGTGACCCGCGCGGTCGCGGCGGCCAGCGCGGCGACGGCCCGCTCGTTGTGGGCGTCGAGCCCGAACTCGCCGGCGTCGAGGTCGCCGATCCGGTCCTGCACGCTCTCGAACTCCGCCTGCGCGGCGTCACCTCGGGCGCGGGCGTCCTCGATTGCCACCGAGAGCCGCGCGACCTCGGCGTCGATGGAGTCGCCCCTGGTGCGCAACGTGTCCACCTGCCCGGAGAGCCGGGCGAGACCCTCACGCCGGTCCGCGATGGCGCGGACCGCGGCCAGGTGGGCCCGTTCGGCGGCCGCGGACGCCTCCTCGTACTCGGCGAGCTGCTCGCGCGCCGCATCGAGGGTGGCCCGGGCGATCTCGAGCGCCTCGACCAGCTCGGCCTCCTCGGCCGCCACCCGCTCCGCCTGCGCCTCGAGCTGGTCGGGGTCCTGGCCGCGGCCGACGGCGGGCGCGCTGTCGAGGTGCCGCGCGCGTTCGGTGGCGATCCGAATGGTCGCGTTGACGCGTTCGGCCAGCGCCGAGAGCCGGAACCAGGTCTGACCGGCGGCCTCGGCGCCCGGCGTGAGCCGTGCCAGGGCGTGCTCGTGGGCGCCGAGTTCCGCGGACGCCGCCTCGAGTTCGGCCTGCACGTGCTCCTGCTGGGCGCGGGCCATCGCCTCGCCCTGGGCCTGGGTGGCCAGTTCGCCGCGGCGGGTGACCAGGTCGTCCGCGACCAGCCGCAGCCGGGCGTCGCGCAGGTCGGCCTGGACGGTCTGGGCCCGGCGCGCGACCTCGGCCTGCCGGCTCAGCGGCTTGAGCTGTCGGCGCAGTTCCGCGGTGAGGTCGCCGAGGCGGGCCAGGTTGGCCTGCATGGYGTCCAGCTTGCGGACGGCCTTCTCCTTGCGCTTGCGGTGCTTGAGGACTCCCGCGGCCTCCTCGATGAAGGACCGGCGGTCCTCGGGGCGGGACTCGAGGATCGCGGCGAGCCGGCCCTGCCCGACGATGACGTGCATCTCGCGGCCGATGCCGGAGTCGCTGAGCAGTTCCTGCACGTCCATCAGCCGGCAGGAGGTGCCGTTGATCTCGTACTCGCCGGCACCGTTACGGAACATCCGCCGGGTGATGGACACCTCGGAGTACTCGATGGGCAGCGCGCCGTCGGAGTTGTCGATCGTGAGCGTCACCTCGGCCCGGCCGAGCGGGGCCCGGCCAGAGGTGCCGGCGAAGATGACGTCCTCCATCTTTCCGCCGCGCAGCGCCTTGGCGCCCTGCTCCCCCATCACCCAGGTCAACGCGTCGACGACGTTGGACTTGCCGGAACCGTTGGGACCCACCACGCAGGTGATCCCAGGCTCGAAACGAAGAGTCGTCGCGGAGGCGAAGGACTTGAAGCCCTTCAGCGTCAGACTCTTGAGATGCATGACGAATGACGTTACTGCACCGCACCGACCGACTCGCCAATTGATCGCCCCGACGGGGCGCACACCTCGGCGTGCACCCCGTCGGCGCGGGACCCGGCGCTACCCCTGCGCACCCGGCAGCGGGGAACCGACCGTGAACTTCGCACCGAACGGGTCGGTGACCTCCGCGGTCCGCCCGTACGGCATGTCCGTCGGGTCGCTCGAGGTACCCCCGGCGCCTCGGGCCGCGGCGACGGCCGCGTCCGTGTCGGCGACCTGAAACAGCGTGCCCCAGGCCGATGCGGGCGCGGCCGGGTCACCCATGATGCCGCCGATCTCGTGCCCGTCCGGTCTGCGCAGGAAGGTGAAGTCCATGCCGGGCAGGTCGTCGTTTCCGTCCAGCGTGAAGTCGAAGACCGTGGCGTAGAACTCACGTGCCGGGCCGGGGTCCGGCGTCACCAGGTCGTTGCGCAGCAGCGTGTTCGGCTCGTTCACCAGCTCGCAGCCGACGTGCGCCTGCCCCTGCCACAGCCCGAACTGTGCGCCGGACGGGTCCCGCACGATCGCCATCCGGCCCTGGCCCATCACATCCATCGGCTCCGCCAGGACGACGCCACCCGCGTCTGTGGATCGAGCGACCGTGACGTCCACGTCGTCGGTGGCCAGGTAGACGCTCCACCAGAACTCGGTCGCGCTCTCGTCGGGATTCGGCATCAGCGCGGCGACCCTCTTGCCCCGCAAGAGGCACATCGTGTACCTCCCGATCTCCTCCGGCCCGACGTCGAACTCCCACCCGAAGACCGCCCCGTAGAACGACATCGCTCGATCGAGGTCGGGTATGCCGAGGTCGATCCAGGTGGGGGTGCCAAGCGGTTGGTTCGTCGTGACGGCGCTCATCGCTACTCCTCAACTGTCGGGTACGAAGTTGACGCTAGCCCCTGCCCGCCCATCTGGACGCGGTACGCGTGCCCCCAGGCGCTGCACTACCCTCCCCCGAGTGATCGATGACGTGGCGACCAAATCCAAGGGGCTCCGGGCGGGGGCCCTGAGCCTGACCTCCAGCGTGGTGATCGGGGTGGCCTCGGCCGGTCCGGCGTACAGCATCGCGGCCACCCTCGGCCTCGTCGTCGCGGCGGTCGGGCTGCAGGCGCCCGTGGTCGCGCTGCTCGCCTTCGTGCCGATCCTGTTCGCCGCCTTCGGCTACAAGGAACTCAACGCCGCCGACCCGGACTGCGGGACCACCTTCGTCTGGGCGACGCGCGCATTCGGCCCCGCCTGGGGCTGGATGTCCGGCTGGGCGATCGTGGTCGCGGACGTCCTGGTGATGGCCAGCCTCGCGCAGGTCGCCGGCCAGTACACCTTCCTGCTCCTCGGCGCCGACGGCATCGGCGCGGACGCCACCAGTGTGTGGGTGCTGCTGCTCGGCGTGGTGTTCATGGTGGCCATGACCTACCTGTGTTTCCGCGGCATCGACGTCTCGGCGCGGGTCCAGTCGGTGTTGCTGACGATCGAGTTCGTCGCGCTCGTGATCTTCGCCGTGGTCGCCCTGGTCCGGGTGTGGCTGGGCAACGCAGGCGCGGCGGCCCTGACCCCCGAGTGGAGCTGGTTCAACCCGCTCGAGATCTCCTCGTTCTCCACGTTCGTCAACGCGATCCTGCTGATGGTGTTCATCTACTGGGGCTGGGACTCCGTCGTCTCGGTCAACGAGGAGACCGTCGACAGCCGCCGTACGCCGGGCCGGTCGGCGGTCATCTCCACGGTGGTGCTGGTCTCGCTCTACGTGCTGGTGACGGTGGCCGCGCAGTCGTTCGCCGGCGTCGGGACCGAAGGCACCGGCCTGGCCAACCCGGAACACTTCGACGACTTCTTCGCCGCGATCGGGACCGCGGTGTTCGGCGAGGGACTGCTCGGCCAGGTGCTCACCCACGTGCTGCTGCTGATGATCCTGACCTCCGCGGTCGCGTCCACCCAGACGACGATCCTGCCGACCGCCCGCACCACCCTGTCGATGGGGGTGTTCCGGGCGCTGCCCGACGCCTTCGCGCGGGTGCATCCGCGGTACCTCACCCCCACCGTCTCGACGCTCGCGATGGGCGCGGCCTCGGTGGCGCTGTACGTGGTCTTCAACTTCGTCTCGGCGGGCAACCTGATCTTCGACTCGGTCTCCGCCATCGGCATCGCGGTCGGCTTCTACTACGGGATGACGGCACTGGCCTGCGCCTGGCTCTACCGCGGCACCCTGCGCAGCAGCACCCGAAACCTGCTGCTGCGGGGGGTGTTCCCCCTCCTGGGCGGGGCGATGCTGCTGTTTGCGGCGGCCTGGACGGCCGTCACCTCGTTCGCCTCCGACGCCGGCGAGACCAGCTGGACCATGCCGTTCGCCCCGCACTGGCAGATCGGCGGCGTGTTCATCCTCGGCGTCGTCTCGATGCTGCTGGGACTGCCGCTGATGTGGTGGTGGCGGAGCCGGGACCGCACGTTCTTCGACGGCGAGACCGTCCCGCGCGGACTGCCCGCCCCCGCAGGACCGCTAGGCGGCTGCGCCGCTAGTGCGCGGTTATCGGGTCCCTGGACCCGGTAACCGCGCACGAGCACGTAGTGCCTGGTTACAGGATCGCGACCGCGACCACGAGACCCAGCGCCAGGTGGGCGGCCGCGACCACCAGCACCTCGGGGGTGAAGCGTTCCTCCGCCAGCACGGTGCCGATGTCGATGCCGGTGACCAGTTCCACCAGCCGCACGGAGACCACCTGTGCCGCAATGCCGACGAGGCCGAACACCAGCGTGTAGATCAGCCCCTCCGCCAGCTTCCCGGACGAGGCGTAGATGGCCAGCACCACGATCAGCGCCATGCTCACCATCCCGGACGCCGTCACGACCGCCGAGTTCGGCTTGCCCTCCCGAAGCATGGTGCGCAGCGGCCCCGGAGTCGACCAGTCGATCGCGTAGAAGCCCAGCACCATCAGGACCAGGCCGACGATGGCGTACAGCACGATGGCCGACACTCCCCGGCCCAGCTGGGACCAGTAGTCGGCGCTCAGGGCCACCACGGTCGTAGTCATGTCGTGCTCCGTTCGATGAGGTTCGGTGAGTGTGCGTTCACTGCTGCGGGATCCGGTGCGGCACGAAGGCCGCCCCGTCGTCGGTGACCAGTCCGGAGGTCTCCCGGATGCCCAGCCCGGCCGCCTCGTCGCCGACGATCCAGGCGCCGAGCGCCGGCCGCATGCCGTCGAATTCCGGTAGCGGATCGAGCAACTGGTAGACGAAGCCCTCCTCGCCGTAGATGCCGCCGGTGCTGGTGTCCATGCCCGCGCCGACGATCGAGACGTTGGCGCCCTCGCGGCCGAGCTTCGGCTTACGGACGTACTCGGTGAGTTCGTGGGGATCGTCGAGGTAGGCGGGCAGCAGGTTCGGGTGCCCGGGGTACATCCCCCAGAGCACCGCGAGGATGGCCTTGTTGCTCAGCAACGTCTTCCACAGCGGTTCGATCCACATGGTCTCGGGCATGAGTTCGACTGCGCGCTTGCCGAAGTCGTCGTCGAGCACCCACTCCCAGGGGTACAGCTTGAACAGCGTGGAGATCGGCGCCTCTTCGAGGTCGACGAAGCGGTGCAGGTCCGGGTCGAAGCCGATCTCCTCGATCGCCAGGGCCACGGTGTCGAGCCCGGCCTCCGCCGCGCACTCCTGCATGTAGGCGACGGTGACGTTGTCCTCGCCGCTGGCGTCGGCCGAGGACCACGAGAAGTGCATCTCGGCGCTGGGCAACTGGGCACGGATCGCGGCCCACCGCTCGACCAGCTTCTCGTGCAGCGAGTTCCACTGGTCGTCGCCGGGGTGGGTGTCGGTGAGCCAGTGCCACTGCAGGATCGAGGCCTCGAGCAGGGTGGTCGGGGTGTCCGCGTTGTACTCGAGCAGCTTGGCCGGCCGACGTCCGTCGTAGCGAAGGTCGAATCGGCCGTAGACGTGCGGGTCGCCGCGACGCCAGGACTCGGCGATCGGCCCCCAGGACCACTCGGGCAGGCCGAACTCGTGGTACCGCTCGGTGAGGATCACGTGCTCGACGGCGTTGAGGCACATCGAGTGCAGCAGTTCGACATCCGCCTCGAGCGCGAGGATCTCGTCCATCTCGAACTCGTAGTGCACCGACTCGTCCCAGTACGGGCGGTCGGTGCCGTCGGCCATCCGGGCGGGGGTGCCGTAGACCAGTCCCTGCGCGGTCACCTTCTCCTGCCACCCCGGTCGCGGGGTGCCACGTAGTCTGCGCATCTCAGCTCCCACCGCTTCCGGAGACCTTGCTGCCGAAGCCGCCTCGCTGAATTGTGGTGCCGGACTTGGTCTTGACGGTGGCTCCCTGTGGTTTGGCCGTGCTCCCGCCGGTGACGACGGTGCCGACGCCGGTGCCCTTGCCGCCGTAGTTGTAGCGGTAGGAGGACCCGGCGAAGATGAACAGGCCACCCACACCCGGGGAGCCGTTCGCGCAGTACTCCTCCGGGACCTCGACCTCGGTGTCCGGATTGACGCAGGTCGCGGTGACCGTGTCCGAGGACAGTGCGGTGTAGCCGAGCGCCACCAGCCCGACGACGCCGACCACGGCCACCCCGCCGATCATCGCCTTGCGGCGGGTGCGGCGGCGCTGCTCGTCCTTGGCCGCGGCCTCCGCGGCCTGGCGTTCGAGTTCCTCGCGCTCCTTGCGGGCCTTCTCCCGGGCGCGGGCCTCGCCGACCGTGGGCGGACGCGGCTGCGTCGCGCCGGGTTCCTGCCGACGGATCCGTCCGCCGCCCGGACGGGCCGGTGTCGCGCCCGGGGTGTCCGGCCGCTGCTCCTCCGGTCCCGAATTCCCCGGTTCTCCCCGCTCGGGTCCCACTGAGCCCTCCCCACCGTGTGACGTCATCGACCCGACCCTAGCGTTCGACGAATCCGACGAGCCCACCCGCCGCGTCCGACCAGCTCTCGACCACCAGGTCCACCCGGCCCGGCGTCGCGCCGGACCGCAGCAGCCCGAGCAGTCGCTCGCAGTCCGCACGCGGCCCCTCGGCGATCACCAGGACGCGGCCGTCCGGACGGTTCGTCGCGTGGCCGACCAGACCGAGCTCGAGCGCCCGGGACCTGGTCCACCACCGGAAACCGACGCCCTGCACCGACCCGTGGACCCAGGCGGTCAGGCGCGCGGGCGGTGTCGAGGGCATCGGGGTGTGTCCGGCGGTCAGCGGGTCGGCGGCACGAGCTTGCGCACCTTGCCGTCAAAACTGGTGGCGTACAACGCCGTCGGGTCCCATCCGTCACCGGCGCCGAAACGCACCGAGGACGGCATCGTGATGCCCGTGGCGATGTCGCACTGGTTCCCGCTGACCGGGTCGACGCGGACAACCTTGCCCGCGCCGTTGAGCGCGACGTACACGCTGCCGTCCTCGCCGACGGCCAGGTCGTCGGCGATGTTGGTGCGGCCGTCGCCGGGCAGCTTCACGGTCTGCGGCGCGGCGGTCAGGTCGGCGGCGTCGAGGACGTGCACGGCGCTGGTGGCGTCGAAGGAGGTGTCGACGACGACCTTGCCGTCGGCGGTGGCCGCGATGCCGTTGACGCTGCCGAGGTCGACGGACAGTCGCTCCGACTCGCCGCCGCCCGCGGGGATCCGGGTGATTCCGACGCTGTCGCCGAGCGCGGTGGTGGTGAGCAGGTCACCGTCGGCGAGCTGGGCCAGGCCGTTGGGCATGGTCAGTCCCTTGGCGAGGGTGGTCCGTTCGCCCGTGTCCAGGTTCACCGACTCGACGGTTCCGTTGGTCGCACCCATCAGGCCCGACATCGCGTTGTTGCCGGTGGTGAAGAGGGCCCTCGACCCGTCGACGACGATGCCGCCGGGGCTGTTCACGTCCTCGACCAGGTCGCCCTTCTCGCCCTTCGCCGTCAGGGTGCGCAGGGCTCCCCCGCCGCTGGGCGCGCCCTCCGAGAGCAGGATGTTGCCGCGGCCGTCGAAGGCCAGGTTCTCGAGCATCCCGAATCCGGAGGCCACGGTGCTCACCGTCCACGGCACGCACGCCGTCGGAGCGGGCGCGGGCTGCGTCGTGGCGGCGGGCGCAGTCGTCGTCGTGGGCACAGCCGTCGTCGTCGCGGGCACGGCCGTGGCGGCCGGCACGGGCGCCGGTGCGCCGACAGGCGCGGGAGCCGGTTCGGTCGTGGTCGTGGGCGCAACCGAAGACGGCTGCGCCGCAGCGGGATCGGCGACGGGAGGCACGGGGGCGGGGACGGCGGGGGCGGGCGGGACGGGCACCGGCTGGGCCCCGGCGAGCGGGGCACCGACGAGCGCGCCGGCGACCACGGCGCCGACCATCGCAACGCGGGTCAGAATCATGGCGCCTATTTGATCACGAATCGGTTTCCACCGTGAGGTCGACCACCGTTCCGGTTTTCAGGGTGCGGCCGACGGTGCAAACCTTGTCCACCGACTTGAGCACCACGGTGAGCAGACGCTCCTGCGCCTCGGCGTCGAGTTCGCTCAGATCCACCTCGAGCACCTCGTCCAGACGCGGGTACACCTCGTTCTCGCGGTCCGCGGCGCCCGAGACCCGCACGGTGGCGTCGTAGTTGTCGCCGAGCCGCCGGGAGAGCGGCATGTCCGAGCTCATCCCGGTGCACGCCGCCAGCGCGATCTTGAGGAGCTCGCCGGGCGTGAACACGCCCTCGACGGTCTCCGAACCGATCAGCACCTCCGCGCCCCGAGAGCTGCGCCCGGTGTAGCGACGGGTTCCGGTTCGCTCCACCCACAGCTCCGTGCCGGCCGACGTGGTCTGGGAATTCTGTTCAGCCATGCCGCAATCCTGCCATCCCGTCCCGGCGCTCCGGCCATGACGGGGTGTCCGTCCAGGCCTGGACGCCGACCAGGTCGGGCATGTCCCCACGGTGGAAGACGGGATCAAGGCCCTGCCTGCGCTGGTCCGTGTAGTGCTTCATCAGCCGGAACGCGATGACCGACAGCGGCGCGATCGCGATCAGGTTGATCATCGCCATGACGCCCATCGACAGGTCCGCGATGCTCCAGACCAGCGGCAGCGACCCGATGGCGCCGCCGAAGGCACAGAGCACCACCAGCGCACGGAAACCGTTCAGCGCCTTCGTCGACGGGGTGAGGAATCCGATGTTGGACTCGCCGTAGTAGTAGTTGCCGATCACCGAGGTGAAGGCGAGGAAGAAGATCGCGACCGTCAGGAAGTGGATCGTCCACGTGCCCAGGTGTTCCGCGAGCGCGATCTGCGTGAGCGAGGCACCCGACGCGCTGCCGTAGTCGGGGTCGGCGAGCAGGATGACGAACGCGGTGGTGGTGCAGACCAGCAGGGTGTCGAAGTACACCCCGAGGCTCTGCACCAGGCCCTGCTTGACCGGATGCGAGACCGATGCCGTCGCACCGGCGTTCGGCGCCGAGCCCATGCCGGCCTCGTTGGAGAAGAGCCCGCGCCGGATCCCCTGCATGATCGCAACGCCGATGCCGCCGCCGACCGCTTCCTGGAGTCCGAAGGCGTTCTGCACGATCACGTTCAGCATCTCCGGCACCCGGTCGATGTTCAGCAGGACCACGGTCAGGCCGAGCAGCAGGTAGGCGCCGGCCACGATCGGGACGACGACCTGCGAGACCGACGAGATGCGGCGCACCCCACCGAAGATCACCGCGGCGGTGAGCAGCGCGACGACCACCCCGACGATCACCTTGACCGAGTCCCCGCCTGTGCCGACCGAGGTGGAGACGGCGTCGGCGATCGAGTTGGACTGCACGGCGACGAACACGAAGCCGTAGGTCACCGTGATCACCACCGCGAAGATGACGCCCATCCACCGCTTGCCCAGGCCGTACTGCATGTAATAGGCCGGCCCGCCGCGGTAGCTGTCCTTGTCCGGCACCTTGTACAGCTGCCCGAGCGTGGACTCGACGAACGACGTCGCGCCGCCGACGATCGCCATCACCCACATCCAGAAGACCGCGCCCGGCCCGCCGATGCTGATCGCGATGGCCACGCCCGCGATGTTCCCGGTGCCGACCCGGGAGGCCGCCGAGATGGAGAACGCGCGGAAGGCCGAGATGCCGGGCGTGCCGTCCTCGAGGTCGTCCGGCTTGTCGGTGATGACGCGGAACATCTCGCGCAGCAGTCGGACCTGGACGAAACGTGTCCGGAACGAGAAGTACAGTCCCAGGCCAACCAGCAGCGCGATGATCAGGTACCAGAACCTGCCGTTGACGTCGGTGACGAGCTCGGTGGCCCTGTCCATGGTGATCCTTCTCGGGTCGCGGCAGCACGGTTCGTGCAAGCGAGGATCATGACGTACCGGGCGCCGCCGCCGCAAATGAACCGCTAACGGCGCGGTGTCCACAATCACCCCGGTCGGAAACCTGTGGGCCGGCTCACCGGCCCCGGGGATCGCCGGACCCCGCCGGACCTCATTCCTGGAACCGGTAGCCCATCCCGGCCTCGGTGATCAGGTGTCGCGGACGGGACGGGTCGTCCTCGAGCTTGCGCCGCAACTGCGCGAGGTAGACCCGGAGGTAGTGGGTCTCGGTCGCGTACGACGGCCCCCAGACCTCGCGGAGCAACTCCTTCTGCCCCACCAGCTTTCCCCTGTTACGCACCAGCATCTCGAGCATCCCCCACTCGGTGGGCGTCAGATGCACCTCCGCGCCGGCCTTCGTCACCTTCTTCGCCGCCAGGTCGACCGTGAAGGAGTCGGTTGCCACGACGGGCTCGCCCGGGTCGGCGGCGGCGGAGTTCCGGCGCACCGCGGCGCGCAACCGGGCCAGGAACTCGTCCATCCCGAAGGGCTTGGTGACGTAGTCGTCCGCCCCCGCGTCCAGGGCGGCGACCTTGTCCGCGGAGTCGGTCCGCGCGGAGAGCACGATGACCGGCGCCGTGGACCAGCCGCGCAGGCCCGCCAGCACCTCGATCCCGTCCATGTCCGGCAGGCCCAGGTCCAGCACGATCACCTCGGGATGACGCTCCGCCGCGGCCCGCAGAGCCGCGGCCCCGTTCGCGGCGGTCGTCACCTCGTATCCGCGCACGGTCAGATTGATCCGCAACGCCCGCAGGATCTGCGGTTCGTCGTCGATCACCAGCACCCTTGTCACACAGCCACCTTCCCGATCCCTGCCAAGTCCACCACCATCGTCAACCCGCCACCCGGGGTGTCGGTTGCGCTGACCGTGCCGCCCATCGCCTCGACGAAGCCGCGAACCACCGCGAGCCCCAGCCCCACGCCGGTGGACATGTCCCGGTCGCCGAGGCGCTGGAAGGAGTCGAAGATCTGGTCCTCCGCTCCCCTGGCGATGCCCGGTCCGCTGTCCGCGACCGTGATGAGGACCCGGTTCTTGACCGGCGCCGCGGCGATCCGGACCGCACCGTCGGGCGCGTACCGCAGCGCGTTGTCCACCAGGTTGGCCAGCACTCGTTCGAGCAGGCCGCTGTCGGCGAGTACCGCGTTCCCGCCGACATCGACGTGCACGCGGTCGCGACCGGCCCGTCCGAACCCGGGGGTCCCGACGCCGACGCCGACCAGCGCCCGGTGCACCACCTCCTCGAGGTAGACCGGCCGCAGCGTCGGCCGGATCACGCCCGCCGCCAGTCGCGACGAGTCGAGCAGGTTGCCGACCAGATTGGTCAGCTGGTCCGTCGACTCCTCCACCGTGGCCAGCAGTTCGGCCGTGTCCTCGGGCGAGAACTCCACGTCGTCGCTGCGCAGGCTCGACACCGCGGCCTTGACCGCGGCCAGCGGGGTCCGCAGGTCGTGGCTGACCGCGGAGAGCAGCGAACGCCGCAGCCGGTCGGCCTCGGCCAGTGCCTGCGCCTGACTGGCCTCCTCGGCCAGCTCGCGCTGCCGGATCAACCCGACCGCCTGGTTGGCGACCGCGAGCAGCACCCGTCGATCGCGCGCGTGCAGCTCGTCGCCGCGCAGCGCCAGTGCGTACTCCCCGTCGTTCACCTCGCAGACGGTGTCCGCGTCCTCAACCGACGACGGCGCCTCCGCACCCACCGAGCTCACCACACCGATCCCGCGGCGGATCATGCTCACGGACCGCTGTCCGTACGTCTCGCTCACCTTCTCCAGCAGGGCCTGCAGGTCGGCCCCGCGGAGCACCGACCCGGCGAACAGGGCCAGCAGCTCCGCTTCCTGCGAGGCCCGGCGCGCCTCCCGCGCCCGCTCCGCCGCCGCGTCGACGAGCACCGCCACCGCGACAGCGATCACCAGGAGAACGACCGTGGTGATGAAGTTGTCCGGCTCGGCGATGGTGAAGCTCCGCACCGGCGGGGTGAAGAAGTAGTTGAGCAGCAGGCCCGAGATCAGCGCGGACAGCGCGGCGGGCGCCACACCACCGAGCAACGCGACGAGCAGGACCACGATGAAGAAGAGCGCGCTCTCCCCGCCGACGTCGAACCTGCTGTTGACCAGCCACATGATCAGCGCCGCGACCGACGGGACCAGCACCGCCGCGATCCAGGCGAGCAGCCGGCGCGGCGGCGAACCGGTCGGCAGCCACCGGCGGGGCCTGCTCGACTCGCCGTGGGTGACCATGTGCACGTCGATCGAACCCGACTGCTGCACGACGGCGGCACCGATGCCCTCGTCGAAGATCCGCGCCCACCGCGAGCGCCTCGACGTCCCCAGGACCAGCTGGGTGGCGTTGGAGGCCCGGGCGAACTCGAGCAGCGTCGAGGGGACGTCGTCCCCGACCACGCTGTGCAGGCTCGCGCCGATGCTCGCGGCGAGCTTGCGCACCTTCCCCATCTCCGGCGCGGACACGCCGGCGAGGCCGTCGCCGCGCACCACGTGCACGACGATCAGCTCCGCACTCGACCGCGACGCGATCCGACTGGCGCGCCGCACCAGCGTCTCCGATTCAGCGCCGCCGGTCACCGCCACGACCACCCGCTCCCTGGCCTCCCAGGTGTCGGTGATCTCGTTCTCCGCCCGGTACTTCGCCAGCGCCGCGTCGACCTGGTCGGCCACCCACAGCAGCGCAATCTCCCGCAGTGCGGTGAGGTTGCCGCGCCGGAAGTAGTTGCTCAGTGCGGCGTCGACCTTCTCGGCGGCGTAGATGTTGCCGTGGGAAAGCCTGCGGCGCAGTGCCTCCGGCGTGATGTCGACGAGCTCGACCTGGGTGGCAGCGCGCACCACCTCGTCCGGCACCGTCTCCTGCTGGACGACCCCGGTGATCTGCTCGACCACGTCGTTCAAGCTCTCGAGGTGCTGGACGTTCAGCGTGGTCAGCACGTCGATGCCGGCGGCGAGGAGCTGTTCGACGTCCTGCCAACGCTTCTCGTTGCGGCTGCCCGGCGTGTTGGTGTGCGCGAGCTCGTCGACGAGGACCAGGGCCGGCCTGCGCCGCAGCACCGCCTCCACGTCGAGCTCGGCCCCGGTGGTACCCCGGTACGCGATCAACAACGGCGGGATGACCTCCAGGTCACCGAGTTGCGCGGCGGTGCGGGCGCGGCCGTGGGTCTCCACCACGGCCGCGACCACGTCGGTGCCCCGTTCCCGGCGCCGGTGCGCCTCGCCCAGCATCGCAAAGGTCTTGCCGACGCCGGGCGCCGCGCCCAGGTAGATACGCAGTTCCCCGCGCCCGCGGTCGCCCCCGCGCTCGGTACCACTCACCCGGCCATCATCCACCAGCAGTCGACTCGCCGCACGAAGGTGCCGTGAGACCGAGCGCGAGGTTCAGCTCGAGCACGTTGACCCGCGGCGACCCCAGCACCCCGAACTGGCGGCCCTCGGTGTGCTCGTCGACCAGCCGGCGAACCGCGTCCTCGGACATCGCGTTGACCACCGCCACCCGGCGCACCTGCAGCTGCGCGTACTCGGGACTGATGTCCGGGTCGATCCCGGAGCCGGAGCCCGTGACCGCGTCGACCGGGACGGACGACGGCGGCACCGACTCGCGGTCGGCGATCGCCGCGCGACGCTGGTCGACGAACGACGCCAGCAGCTCCGAGCTCGGGCCCTGGTTGGTCGGCAGCGCCGCCGCCGGGTCGCCGGGCGCGAAGGCGTCCTCGTCGGCCACCGAACCGGTCACCCGGTTGTGGAAGAACGGGTCCGGGGCGCCGGCTGGCACCTGCGGGTCCACGCCCACCAGTGAGCTGCCGACGACGCAGCCGTTGGCGTCGCGCAGCGCCGAGCCCTCCGCGGACCCCGCGCCGAGCTGGCCGATGCCCCACACCGCCGCGGGGTACAGCACCCCGACGAAGGCGGTCAGCGCCAGCAGCACCAGCAGTCCCGCCCACACCTGCCGGAGCATTCCGATAGTGAATCGCATTACAGCTCACCCAATCCCAGGGACAAGTCGAACAACGAGGTCGATCAGCCAGATGCCGACGAAGGGCGTGACGATCCCGCCCAGTCCGTAGATCAGCAGGTTCCGTCCCAGCAGCGCCGACGCCGTGGACGGCCGGTACCGGACGCCCTTGAGCGCCAACGGGATCAGCGCGACGATCACCAGGGCGTTGAAGATCACCGCGGACACGATCGCGGACTGCGGCGTCGCCAGCCGCATGATGTTCAGGGCGTCGAGCTGCGGGTAGATCCCACTGAACAGCGCGGGCAGGATCGCGAAGTACTTGGCCAGGTCGTTGGCCAGCGAGAAGGTGGTCAGCGCCCCGCGGGTGATCAGCAACTGCTTGCCGATCTCCACCACCTCGATCAGCTTCGTGGGGTCGGAGTCCAGGTCCACCATGTTGCCGGCCTCCTTGGCCGCCGACGTCCCGGTGTTCATCGCGACGCCGACGTCCGCCTGCGCCAGCGCGGGGGCGTCGTTGGTGCCGTCCCCGGTCATCGCGACCAGCCGGCCACCCTCCTGTTCCTTCCGGATCAGCTCGAGCTTGTCCTCCGGGGTGGCCTCGGCCATGAAGTCGTCGACGCCGGCCTCGGCCGCGATCGCCTTGGCGGTCAACGGGTTGTCGCCGGTGATCATCACGGTGCGGATGCCCATGGCCCGCAGCTCGGCGAACCGCTCGGCGATACCCGGCTTGACCACGTCGGAGAGCGCGATGACGCCCAGTACCCGCGCGCCGTCCCGGCCGTCGACCGCCACCACCAGCGGGGTGCCGCCGCCGTGCGCGATCTCGTCGACGGCGGCACCGACCGCCGGGTCCGCCACACCGCCGGCGGCCCGAACCCAGGCGAGCACCGAGTCGGTGGCGCCCTTGCGGATCCGCTCGCCCGCCATGTCCAGTCCGCTCATCCGTGTCTGCGCGGTGAAGGGCACGAACTCGGCGGCCTTCTCCGCCTCGCTCGGCTCGGTGGCGAGACCGAAGTCACGGGCAACCAGCTCGACGATGCTGCGACCCTCGGGGGTGCCGTCGGCCAGGCTGGAGAGCCGCGCCGCGGCGGCGAGCTCGGGCGCACTCACTCCCGGCGCCGGGTGCAGCGCGGTCGCCTGCCGGTTGCCGAAGGTGATGGTGCCGGTCTTGTCCATCAGCAGGGTGTCGATGTCGCCGGCGGCCTCGACCGCACGGCCGGACATGGCGAGGACGTTGCGCTGCACCAGCCGGTCCATGCCCGCGATGCCGATTGCGGAGAGCAGCGCGCCGATCGTGGTCGGGATCAGGCAGACCAGCAGCGCGATCAGCTTGACCGGGTCCTGTTCCTGGCCGGCGTAGAGCCCCATCGGGCCCACCGCGACCACGGCCAGCAGGAAGATCACGGTCAACGACGCGAGCAGGATGTTCAGGGCGATCTCGTTGGGCGTCTTCTGCCGGGAGGCGCCCTCGACGAGGGCGATCATCCTGTCCACGAACGACTGTCCGGGTGCGGCGGTGATCTGGACGACGATCCGGTCGGAGAGCACGATGGTGCCGCCGGTGACGGCACACCGGTCGCCGCCGGACTCCCGGACGACCGGCGCGGACTCGCCGGTGATGGCCGACTCGTCCACGGTCGCGATGCCCTCGACGACGTCGCCGTCGCCGGGGATCACCTCGCCGGCCACCACCACCACGCGGTCACCGACGACCAGTTCGGTCCCGGGCACCGACTCGACCGACCCGCTGTCGGTGATCCGATGGGCGACGGTGTCCTGCTTCACCTTCCGCAGGCTTGCGGCCTGCGCCTTGCCGCGGCCCTCGGCCACCGACTCGGCGAGGTTCGCGAACAGCACGGTGAACCAGAGCCATGCCGCGACCAGCCACGCGAACAGCGACGGATCCACCGCCGCCATCACGGTGGTGACCACCGATCCGACGAACACGACGAACATCACCGGGTTGCGGGCCTGGTGCCGTGGGGTGAGCTTGCGGCAGGCGCCCGGCAGGGCGGTCCACAACTGCCTGGGGCTGAAGATTCCGGCCTTGACCGGCCGTGGGCCGTGCCCGTGGTCGTCGACCGGGTCGGGCGCCGCGACCGCGTCGCGCGGGTCGGCGAGGGTGGTGTGCGCACTCATTGCAGTGCCTCCGCGATCGGGCCCAGCGCGAGGGCCGGGAAGAAGGTCAGCGCCGCGACGAGAACCGCGGTGCCGGTGAGCAGTCCGGCGAACATCGGGCCGGCGGTCGGCAGGGTGCCGGCGCCGGGTGTCGACTTCTTCTGCGACGCCAGCGATCCGGCGAGGGCGAGCACGAAGATGATCGGCAGGAACCGACCGAAGAGCATGCAGAGGCCGAGTGAGGCCTGGAACCAGTCGCTGGTGACGGTCAGCCCGCCGAAGGCGCTGCCGTTGTTGTTCGAGGCCGAGGCGTAGGCGTAGAGGACCTCGCTGAAGCCGTGGATGGACCCGGGGCTGCCCGTCGGGCCGCTGTTGCCGAGGAATCCGGTGGTGGCGGACAGGATCACGGTGATTCCGGTGCCGATCAGCACCAGCGCCGGCATCACCAGCACCGACAGTGCGGCCAGCGTGATCTCCCTTTTGCCGAGCTTCTTGCCGAGGAACTCGGGAGTCCGTCCGACGAGCAGCCCGCCGACGAACACCGCGACCACTGCGAGGACGAGGATGCCGTAGAGGCCGGTCCCGACGCCGCCGGGCGCGATCTCGCCGAGCAGCATGTTCAGGATCAGCGCCCCGCCACCGAGCGGCGAGAAGCTGTCGTGTGCCGCGTTCACGGCGCCCGTCGAGGTACCGGTGGTGCTCACCGCGAACAGCACGGACCCGGGGATCCCGAACCGGACCTCCTTGCCCTCCATCATGGCGCCGGCCGCAGTGGCGGCGACGCCGCGCTGACCGGACTCCGCAGCGAGGGTGACGGCGAGCAGCGAACCCCACAGGACCCCCATCACCGCGAGCACGGTCAGGCCCTGCTTCCGGCTGCCGACCATGGTGCCGAAGGTGCGGGTCAGGCTGACCGGGATCAGCAGGATCGCGACGATCTCCACGACGTTGGACAGCGGTGTCGGGTTCTCGAAGGGGTGCGCCGAGTTGGCCGCGAGGATGCCGCCGCCGTTGGTGCCGAGTTCCTTGATCGCCTCCTGGGAGGCCACCGGTGCGAGGGCGTTGGTGACCGAGCTGCCGTCGAGGCCGGTGGACGAGAACCCGCTGTGGAACGACTGGATCACGCCCTGGCTCAACAGGATCAGCGCGATGACGAACGCGAACGGCAGCAGGATCCGGAGCGTGCCGCGGGTCAGGTCCACCCAGAAGTTGCCGACCTCACCGCCACGGGAGACCCGCACGAAGCCGCGGATCAGCGCCACCGCGACGGCCATGCCCACGGCCGCGGAGACGAAGTTCTGCACGGCCAGGCCGAGCGCCTGGGTGAGGTGGCTCATCGTGGTCTCGGGCGTGTACGACTGCCAGTTGGTGTTGGTGACGAACGAGACCGCGGTGTTGAACGCGACCGCCGGGCTCACCCCGGACAGTTCGCCGCCGAGCGGCAGCACCCCCTGGATGCGTTGCAGCAGATAGAGGAACAGGACCCCGGCGGCGGAGAAGCCGAGCAGGCTTGCCGCGTAGCCGTACCAGGTCTGTTCGGTGCGCGCGTTGATCCGGCAGAGTCGGTAGAGCACCTTCTCCACCCGCAGGTCCCCGGAACGCAGGTCGGTGTCGGTCGTGTAGACCTTCGCCATGTAGTCACCGACGGGGACGTACAAGATCGCGAGTACGGCGAGTACCAGCGCGATCTGCAGCCCCGCCGCGAGTGCGGGATTCATGTGTCAGAACCTCTCGGGATCGAGAAGTGCGACGAGCAGGTAGACCACGAGCGCGGCCGCGAGAACGACCAGCACCACGCTGAGGGTCCCGGCGGCGGTCAACGGTTCCCCCTGCTCCCGAGACCACGGCTCTTCGGGCCGGCGCTCTTCAGGGCGCTGCCCTGCAGTCCGCGCAGCACCAGCGCGCACGCGCTGAAGCCACCGACGATCAGTACCACGTAGGCCAGATCAGCCATCACGCATCCTCTTCGACACAGTTCACTGCCGCCGTCCGTCGGCGGGCCACAGTGCACAGTGCTCCTGATACCGACCCGTCGGTGACTTCCTTACGGCTCACTGACGCCGTGACCTGGCGCGTTGATGCGATCTTTACGTGGGCGGCTCGGTCAGGTCCGTTGCCCCGGCCTGCGCGACCGGCTCGGAGACCTGCTGTTCTCGTTTCGTCAGGCGAAATGCGGCCGCGGACGACGGCACGTCCGGCGGGTGCTCGTCCCGGACGGTGCGCCGGGAGACTCGGCGAGGACCGCTATCGGCCTCGCGGTCGCGGCTGACACTTCGGGCAGCTGTACGACGACCGATTCATGAACTTCTCGCGCCGGATCGGGGCGCCGCACCGCGGGCAGGGCCGGTCCTCGCGGCCGTAGGCGGACAGCGACCGGTCGAAGTAGCCGGACTCACCGTTGACGTTGACGTACAACGCGTCGAACGAGGTGCCGCCCTGGGCCAGCGCCTCACTCATCACCTCGGTGACCGAGTCCAGCAGCAGCCGCAACTGCGGACGGGTCAAGCGGTCCGCGGGGCGATTGCCGTGGATCTTGCTGCGCCACAACGCTTCGTCGGCATAGATGTTGCCCACCCCGGAGAGCACCGTCTGGTCCAGGATCACCCTTTTGATCTCGGATCCCTTCGCCCGGATCGCGGCAACGACCGACTCCGCGTCGAACAACGGGTCCAGCGGGTCGCGCGCGATGTGGGCCACCGGTTCGGGCAGTGCCGTCCCGTCCACCTCGACGATCGGTGCCAACGCCCAGCCGCCGAAGGTGCGCTGGTCCACGAACCGCAACTGCGACCCGCTGTCCAGGTCCGCCAGGATGCGCAGGTGCTTCTCGCGTGGCGCGGCCGGCGGCTGCACCAGCATCTGCCCGCTCATCCCGAGGTGCACCACCACGGCGAGGTCGCCGGGCGCGAGTTCGAGCCAGAGGTACTTGCCTCGACGCCGCGCCGCGGCGACCGACAGGCCCGCGAGTTGGGCGGCCAGGTCGGCGCCGCCGAGCAGGTGCCGTCGGACCGCGCGGGGATGCAGCACCTCGACGGCGTCGATGCGGGAACCGACGACGTGTGTGTCGAGCCCGCGCCGGACCACCTCGACCTCAGGCAGTTCGGGCACGAGCTAGTCGCCGGTGCCCGCGTCGCCGGGCTTGGGGTCGCTGTCGGAGAGGGCCTGCCAGGCGAGCGCGGCAGCCTTCTGTTCGGCTTCCTTCTTGGACCGGCCTACCCCGACGCCCAGTGCCGCACCCGCGATCATCACGGTGGCGGTGAACTCCTTGTCGTGATCGGGTCCGGTCGCGGTGATCTCGTAGGCGGGCACTCCGTGTCCCCGCTCCGCCGTGATCTCCTGCAGGCTGGTCTTCCAGTCGAGACCGGCACCGAGCTTCGGCGCCCGCTCGAGCAGTCCGGCGAACAGGTTCAGCACCACGCTGCGCGCAACGTCGATGCCGTGCTGCAGGTGCACCGCGCCGAGCAGCGACTCCATTCCGTCGGCGAGGATGCTGGGCTTGTCCCGCCCACCGGTCATCTCCTCGCCCTTGCCGAGCAGCAGGTGCGCGCCGAGGCCACCGTCGCCCAACTCCCGCGCGACCTCCGCGAGTGCGTGCATGTTCACAATGCTGGCGCGAATCTTCGCCAGCTCTCCCTCGGACTTGTCCGGGTGGGAGACGTAGAGGTTCTCGGTGATGGTCAGGCCCAACACCGAGTCACCGAGGAACTCGAGCCGTTCGTTGGTCGGCAACCCACCGTTCTCGTACGCGTACGAGCGATGCGTCAACGACAGCGTCAGCAGCGGTTCTTCCAGGACAACGCCAAGAGCGGCGAGGAGGGATGCATGTTTCCCCTCCTCGCCGCCGGCGGGAGCACTCTTGCTCGTACTGCTCGTCACTGCGCGACTAGACCGCAGCGGTGACCTGACGACCCTTGTAGGTTCCACAGGCCGGGCACGCGATGTGCGGCAGGGTCTTCTCACCGCAGCTGCGGTTCGCGCACGTGATGAGGGTCGGCGCGGTGGCCTTCCACTGGCTGCGACGCGACCGGGTGTTGGACCGCGACATTCTGCGCTTGGGGACAGCCACTTCTACTTCTCCTCGGCTTCGGTGTTCACTCGACTCTTGCTGGACTGGGATGCTGCATCAGCGTCGACTTTCCCCGCGAGGGCAGCCCAGCGAGGATCCAGTATCTCATGCCCATGCCCTGATTCTGCAATCGCCAGGCGGACCCCACATTCGGGGCACAAACCCTGGCAGTCTTCGCTGCACAATGGCTGCAGCGGAAGTTCTAGTCCGGCGGCGTTGACGATCGCCGGCTCCAAGTCGACGAGGTCGTCGACGATCCGGTACACCTCGTCCTCTTCCGTCGTCTCCTCGGTGGCGCTGTTCGGGTAGGCGAACAGCTCCGTGAGGTAGATGTCGAGCTCACCGGTGAACGGCTCGAGGCACCGCGAGCACTCGCCTTCGGTGTCCGCCCGGACGGTGCCGGTGACCAGCACGCCCTCGGAGACGGCCTCGAGGCGCGCGTCCAGTTCCACCTCGGCACCGACCGGGACCGCGACGAGGTCGAGGCCGATCCGGGACTTGGCGGGCACCGACCTGGTCAACGTCCGCGTCGACCCCGGCCGACGGCCGAGAGAGCGGACGTCCAACACGAAACCGCCGTCGTGCAGACGGGGCGAGCCGGAACTGTGGGAGGACACGCAACACTCTTTCGTCGTCTAACCAACCGGAATGGGCAACCACTCAACGGTACGCGATGGGGCGCCTGCAGGGGAAATCGTGTCCGGCCGGGCGGCTACCGGCGACGCTCGGAAGGGCGCTCGTCGGGCTCGTCGTAGGTCGGGATGCCGGTCCCGGTCCGCAGCTGCTGACGGCCCCGGCCCACCGAGCGGACGGTGCCGGTGAGGAACTCCTCGAACTCCGCCAGCTTGGTGTCGACGTACAGGTCGCAGTCCCCGCGGAGCCGGTCGGACTCGGCGTGCGCCGCGTCGATCACCCGGGCGGACTCGGCGTGCGCCGCCTTGACCACCTCGGTGTCCGAGACCAGGCGCTCCTGCTCCGCGCGACCGTCCGCGACGGACCGCTCCTGCGAGGACCGGCCGGACTCGATCATCCGTTCCGCCTCCGCGGCGGCCCGCGAGGTCAGGGTGTCGTACTCGTGCTGGCCGTCGGCAACGGTCCGGTCCGCGTCCTCGCGGGCGTCGCCGACGAGCTGCTCGGCGTGCGCCTGCGCCTCGGCGACCATCCGGTCCGCCTTGGCCTTGGCGTCGGCGAGGATCCGGTCCGCGTCGGCGCGGGCGTCGGCCAGCGTGGTGTGGGCCTCCTCGTTGGCGGACGAGACCGTCTGTTCGGCATTGGCCCGGGCGTCGCCGACCAGCTTGTCGCGGTGGTCGAGCACGTCCTGCGCGTCGTCGAGCTCCCCGGGGATGGCGTCGCGCACGTCGTCGAGGAGTTCGAGCATGTCGCCGCGCGGGACGACGCAGCCCGCCGTCATCGGCACCCCGCGCGCCTCTTCCACGATCGCAACGAGCTCGTCGAGCGCCTCGAATACCCGGTACACGCCTAACCCCAATTCCCGACGGCGACAGTGACGGCTACCAGTCTGCCGTAGCCGCGCCCCCAGACGCGACGCCACGCCCGGTGTGTCGAAGACCTACCGCTGCGCGGCTCGCTCCGCCAGCCGCGCCAGCAGCCGCTCGTGCACCTTCTCCGGCAGCATGTCGGCGACGTCGCCGCCGAAGGCCGCGACCTCCTTGACCAACGAGCTGGACAGGTAGCTGTAGACCGGGTTGGTCGCGATGAACAGCGTGTCGACGCCGGTCAGCTTGTGGTTCATCTGCGCCATCTGCAGCTCGTAGTCGAAGTCGTTGGCGCCCCGCAGGCCCTTGACGATGGTGCCGGCGCCGTTGGCCTTCGCGTAGTCCACCAGCAGCCCGTGCCAGGAGTCCACCCGCACGTTGGGCAGGTCGACGGTGGCCTCCCGCATCATCTCGAGCCGTTCGTCGATGCTGAACATGCCCTGCTTGTTCTTGTTGATCATCACCGTGACGATGACCTCGTCGAATTGCGCCGCGACACGGCCGATCACGTCGAGGTGACCGTTGGTGACGGGGTCGAAGGACCCGGGGCAGACCGCACTGCTCATGACTGCAGACCGTAACAGGCGATCTCGACCCGGGTGTCGCCGTACTTGCGGACCCGCTCCGTCTCGAATCCGGACGGCCACACCGTCTCCGGGGCCCGGACGCCACGCTCGAACACGACCAGCGAGCCCTCGCCGACCCAGCCGCCGGACGCCAGCCCGGCGAGGACCGCGGCCACCTCGTCCTCCCCCACCGCGTACGGCGGGTCGAGGAACACCACGTCGTACTCGCGGTCGGGTGGGCCGGCGACCACGGCGGACGCCGGCGCGGTGCGCACCACCGCGCCGGGCAGGCCCAGCGCGGTGATGTTCTCGCGCACCACGGCGGCGGCCTTGGCGTTGGTCTCGACCAGCAGCACGTGCCCGGCTCCGCGCGAGAGCGCCTCGAGTCCGAGCGCCCCCGAGCCGGCGTAAAGGTCGAGCACGCTGGCGCCGTCGAGGTCGATCCGCGCCGCCAGCGCGCTGAACAGGGCCTCGCGTACCCGTTCCGACGTCGGCCGGGTGCCCTGGGTGGGCACCTTCAGCCGACGCCCGCCGGCGGTGCCGGCGACAATCCGAGTCACTGCGGGCTGTCCTCCCCACCGATCGTGATGACGGCCAGCAGGTCGCCGCCCTCCACCTGCGCCACCGGCGCCACGGCGAGCCGGGTGACGGATCCGCCCCGGGGCGCGGTGATGGCGGCCTCCATCTTCATCGCCTCGATGGTGGCGATGGTGTCGCCCGCGGCCACGTGCTGGCCCTCGGCGACGACGAGGGTGACGGCGCCCGCGAACGGCGCGGCGACGTGGCCCGGGTTGCCGCGGTCCGCCTTCTCGGCGACCGGCACCTCGCTGGCGATCGACCGGTCGCGCACCGACACCGGACGCAACTGGCCGTTGAGGATGCACATCACCGTGCGCATGCCGCGCTCGTCCGGCTCGGAGATCGCCTCCAGCCCGATCAGCAGTTCCACGCCCGGGGTGAGCTGGACTCGGTGCTCCTCGCCGCGGCGCAGGCCGTAGAAGAACTGGTTGGCCGACAGCTGCGAGGTGTCGCCGTACTTCTCCCGGTGGGCGATGAACTCCCGCGCCGGGCCGGGGAACAGCAACCGGTTGAGGGTGCTGCGCCGCTCGTCCGCGGTGCCGTCGAGGCCGGCCTTGTCCACCTCGGTCAGTTCGGTCTCCGGCTTGGCGCTGCCGCGGCCGGCGAGGGCCTTGGTGCGGAACGGCTCCGGCCATCCGCCGGCGGGCTGGCCGAGCTCGCCCCGCAGGAAGCCGATCACCGAGTCCGGGATGTCGTAGGCGGCGGGGTTCTCCGCGAAGTCCTCGGTCGAGACGCCCGACCCGACGAGGTGCAGGGCGAGGTCGCCGACCACCTTCGAGGACGGGGTGACCTTCACCAGCCGGCCGAGCATCCGGTCCGCGGCGGCATACTTCGCCTCCACCTCCTCGAACTGGTTGCCGAGGCCGAGCGCGATCGCCTGCTGGCGCAGGTTCGAGAGCTGACCGCCGGGGATCTCGTGGGTGTACACCCGTCCGGTCGGGGACGGCAGCCCGGACTCGAACGGCGCGTACACCTTCCGCAGGGCCTCCCAGTACGGCTCGAGGTCGCAGACGGCCTGCAGGTCCAGACCGGTGTCGCGCGACGAGTGGGCCGTGGCCGCGACGATCGCGGACAGGGACGGCTGGCTGGTGGTGCCCGCCATCGCCGCACTCGCACCGTCGACGGCGTCCGCCCCGGCCTGCCAGGCCGCGAGGTAGGTGGCCAGCTGGCCGCCCGGGGTGTCGTGGGTGTGCACGTGCACCGGGAGGTCGAAGTTGCTTCGCAGCGCCGTGACCAGGGTTGCCGCGGCGGGCGCGCGCAGCAGTCCGGCCATGTCCTTGATCGCCAGCACGTGGGCGCCGGCGTCGACGATCTGCTCTGCCAGCTTCAGGTAGTAGTCGAGGGTGTAGAGGTTCTCGTTCGGGTTCGACAGGTCGCCGGTGTAGCTCAGCGCGACCTCGGCGACCGCGGTGCCGGTCTCGCGGACCGCCTCGATCGCCGGGCGCATCTGGTCGACGTTGTTGAGCGCGTCGAAGATCCGGAAGATGTCGACGCCGGTGTCGGTGGCCTCCCGGACGAAGGCGCGGGTGACGGTCTCCGGGTACGGCGTGTAGCCGACGGTGTTGCGCCCGCGCAGCAGCATCTGCAGGCAGATGTTCGGCATCGCCTCACGCAGGGCCGCGAGCCGCTCCCAGGGATCCTCGTGCAGGAACCGCAGCGCGACGTCGTAGGTCGCGCCGCCCCAGGCCTCGACGGAGAGCAGTTCGGGGGTCATCCGGGCGACGTGCCCGGCGACGTCGAGCAGGCCGCCGGTGCGCACCCGGGTGGCCAGCAGCGACTGGTGCGCGTCCCGGAAGGTGGTGTCGGTGACGGCCAGCGCGTCCTGGGCCCGCAGCGCCGCCGCGAAGCCCGCGGGGCCGAGCTGCATCAGTCGCTGCTTGGAGCCGGCGGGCGGCGGCGTCGAGAGGTCGATCGCGGGCAGCTTGTCTCGTGCGTAAACCGTCGTCGGACGCTCGCCGTGCGGCTTGTTCACCGTCACGTCGGCGAGGTAGCTGAGGATCTTGGTGCCGCGGTCCGCCGACGCCCGTGAGGTGAGCAGTTGCGGCCGCTCCTCGATGAACGAGGTGGTGACCTTGCCGGCCCGGAAGTCCGGGTCGTCGAGGACGGCCTGCAGGAACGGGATGTTGGTGGCGACGCCACGGATCCGGAATTCGGTGACCGCGCGCCGCGCCCGGGCCACCGCCGCGGGCAGGTCGCGGCCGCGACAGGTCAGCTTGACGAGCATCGAGTCGAAGTACGCGCCGACCTCGGCACCCAGGTTCGCGCCGCCGTCGAGTCGGACACCCGCGCCGCCGGGGGTGCGGTACGCGGTGATCCGGCCGGTGTCGGGGCGGAATCCGTTGGCCGGGTCCTCGGTGGTGATCCGCAGCTGCAGCGCGGCACCGCGAAGCTTGATCGAATCCTGGCTCAGCCCAAGGTCTTCGAGGGTCTCGCCGGAGGCGATCCGCAGCTGCGCCTGCACCAGGTCCACGTCCGTCACCTCCTCGGTGACGGTGTGCTCCACCTGGATTCGCGGGTTCATCTCGATGAAGACGTGGTTGCCGCGGGTGTCGAGCAGGAACTCGACGGTGCCGGCGCAGGAGTAGTTGATCTCCTTGGCGAACGCCACCGCGTCGGCGCAGATCTTCGCGCGCAGCTCGGCGGACAGGTTCGGGGCGGGCGCGAGCTCGATCACCTTCTGGTGRCGCCGCTGCACCGAGCAGTCGCGCTCGAAGAGGTGGATGACGTTGCCCTGGCCGTCCGCGAGGATCTGGACCTCGATGTGCCTCGGGTCGACGACGGCCTGCTCGAGGAAGACGGTGGCGTCGCCGAAGGCGGACTCGGCCTCACGGGCCGCGGCCTCGATCGACTCACGCAGCTGCGCCGGCTCGGCCACCCGCCGCATGCCGCGGCCACCGCCGCCGGCGACGGCCTTGACGAACAGCGGGAACTGCATGCTCTCGGCTGCGGCCAGCAGCTCCTCCACATCGGCGGAGGGCTCGGACGAGTTGAGCACCGGCAGGCCCGCGGCCTTGGCCGCCGCGATCGCGCGCGCCTTGTTGCCGGTCAGTTCGAGGACCTCGGCCGAGGGACCCACGAAGGTGATGCCCTCCGCGGCGCAGGCGGCGGCGAGGTCCGGGTTCTCGGACAGGAAGCCGTAGCCGGGGTAGATCGCGTCGGCGCCCGACTTCTTCGCCGCGGCCACGATCTCGTCGATCGACAGGTATGCCCGGACGGGGTGCCCCTGCTCACCGATCTGATAGCTCTCGTCGGCCTTCAGACGGTGGACCGAGTTGCGGTCCTCGTACGGGAAAACTGCGACAGTTCCGGCGCCGAGCTCGTAGCTGGCGCGGAAGGCGCGGATCGCGATCTCGCCGCGATTGGCAACCAAGACTTTTGAGAACATCGCTGAAAATTACCCTTGCGTTTGCGGGGTTCACCGGACAGCGTCCCAGAATTCGGGAATCTCCCGCATAACAGGCCACCTGTATCGGTCATGTACGGTACCGGGCGCGACCTCACCGATCCACGGCACCGCCCGTGAACTGCGGTGACAGCCAATTCGTGGGGCGTACAGAAGGGCCGCCCCGGCGATGCAACCGGTCCGCCGGCGAGACCATGAGGAGCCCCGAAGCCCCCCCCAACCGAGGCACGTGCCTCACCGACCCGGCAGGCGGGCGCGAGAGGGAACCCGGTGAGAATCCGGGACGAGTTCGGTGAGGTGCTCGACGACTGCGGCCTCGCCACATGAGGCACCGATGGCCGGTGCAACGACCCCGGGTCAACCCCGACCGCGGCATGGAGATCCGCGGGCCGTCCGAGTTGGAGGCGTCGCTGCGCAGCATGGTCGACGCGGCCAAGGTGGTGCGCGCCGACCTGGCGGCCGGAAGTGCTGTGCCCGGGGCGTCCTACCGCCGAGCGCCCTGGCGTCGCGGAGCACCGAACAGGAACCAGGCCAGGGCGCCGAGAAAGGGCAGCACAACGACGACCGCAGACCACCAGTATCTCGACCCGGCGCGATCAGGTTCGGAGCGGGACACCGAGACCAGTGCCGCGGTCGTCAACGCGATCCACATGACCGCGACGGCGGTGAAGGCGATGTCGTAGGCCAGTGGCAGCGTCGGATTGACAGTCCCGTCATCCATGCCGGAATCCTCCCCGCGGTTGCCGCCGGACGTTACCGGAGCGGCCGACGACGGCGCCCGGCTTCGCCTCCACCGCGAGAACTTCCCACTCCACAGCAGCGAGAGCCGGCTTCGATCGACCATCGAAGGATGGTGACCCGCTGGACTTTCCTGCCAGAGGAACCCCCGGACCCACTGATTCACGAACCGACCTGGCGGGAACCCACATCTCCTGTCTGAACGGACAATCTCCCGCGAAACCCGCGGACTCCCCACGAATCAGCGGCAGGCGCCGGCACGTCATGGCCGCACCGAGCGGCGGCCGTGCGCACGGTTAGGTTGAACCCCATGGCACAGAGCTGGAAGGCGATCGGCACACAACTCGGCAACCTGGCGCGACAGCACGGCCCCCGACTGCTGGCCGAGCTGCAGAAGTCGGGTCTGCTGGGCGGACGCGGTGAGGCCGGGAAACCCAAGGGCACCAACCCGACCCGGACGGTGACACCCGGGCGGCCGGTGGCGTCGACGACGGTGCCGACCGCGCACCGCGCCCGACGCGTCGAGTACTCCCCCGATCTCGACGGCCGCGCCGACCCGGGCGAGGTGGTGTGGACGTGGGTCGCCTACGAGGAGGACGCCAGCCAGGGCAAGGACCGCCCGGTGCTGGTTGTCGGGCGCGACGGCGGCACCCTGCTGGGGTTGATGCTGTCCTCGAACGCGGGCCGCGGCGACGAGCGGAACTGGCTGGGCGTGGGCGCCGGGCCGTGGGACTCGGACGGTCGGCCCAGCTGGGTGCGCCTGGACCGGGTGCTCGACGTCCCGGAGTCCGGTATCCGCCGCGAGGGGGCCGTCCTCGACCGCAAGCGCTTCGACAAGGTCGCCGCGCGGCTGCGCTCCGACTACAGCTGGAGCTGACGGCCGGCCCGTCTCGAAACGACCTGGTCCCGAAACGGCCGGAGGGCACCGTCGCGCGGTGGGACCGCGCCACGATGCCCTCCGGCCGGAGAGTGTCCTCGGATCAGGACTTCAGCAGATCAGGACTGCAGCCGGTCGTAGCGACCGAACAGTCCACGGTAGGCCAGCGCCCCGAGTGCGCCGCCGACCAGCGGGAAGACGATGAACGCCCACAACTGCGGGACCGCACCGACCTGGTACGGCGCGACCGCGATGCTCCGCGCCGGGTTGACGGAGGTGTTGTCGATCGGGATCGACATCAGGTGGATCACCGCCAGGGTGAAGCCGATGGAGATGCCGGCCAGCGGCACGTCCGAGATCTGGTCGGTGGATGCCAGCACCACGAACACCAGCAACGCGGTGAGCAGGACCTCGACGATGATCATCGCGGCCATGCCGTAGCCGTTCTCGAGCACCCCGCCGAGCGGGCCCTTGATGGCGGACGGGCTGTGCGCGCCCCAGCCGTTGGCGCCGAGTCCCATCGACTCGCGGTCGTAGGACGGCAGGCTCTGGGCCACCGAGTACAGCACCACGCCGGCAACCAGACCGCCGAACACCTGGGCGACCACGTAGAGGCCGGCCTTCGCCGCGCTCAGGCGTCCCAGCAGGAAGTGCCCGAAGGTGACGGCCGGGTTGACGTGGCAACCGGAGATCGGGCCGATCGCGTAGACCAGGAAGAGCAGGGTGAGACCGAAAGCCAGCGCCACGCCGAGGTTGCCGACCTTGGGGCCGGCCACCACCGCGGTTCCGACCGAGGCGAATACCAGGACAAATGTGCCGATGCCTTCTGCGATGTACTTCTTCGCATCGGAGATCGGTTCCTTCTCGACGAACTCCTGTGCTGTAGGAGACATGTGCCACCTTTGCTTCGAGTGTGAGGTCGGGATGTGCCAGAAGACTTCTCGGCGGACGTTACGCGAGGCATGTGACCGGAACAACAAGATCAACTAGCGTGTCGGCACACACCCAGACAACACGCAATGCGGGCCCGGACCGGTCGAGCGGGTACTGTGTCATTGCGTCGCCGGTACCGAACACCGTGCGACACACCCAGACCCGTAACCATGACCCGGACCGCAGCTGCGCGGCCAGCGTTCGCGCGCCGGTTTGGGATCAGACAACCATGCCTGGTAATCTCGAAGTTCGGCGCCCGTGTGCGCCCGAAGCTTCTTTGACAGAAACCAGCAAAGACGACAGGATTTTACGCGTGGCCAACATCAAGTCCCAGGTGAAGCGGATCCGTACCAACGAGCGTCAGCGACTGCGCAACCAGTCGGTGAAGTCTTCGCTGCGTACCGCGATCCGTTCCTTCCGCGAGGCCGCGGCCGCCGGTGACAAGGAAAAGGCCGGCGCCCTCCTCCTCAGCGTGAGCCGCAAGCTCGACAAGGCTGCCAGCAAGGGCGTCATCCACGCCAACCAGGCTGCCAACAAGAAGTCGGCCCTCGCGCTGGCCGCCAACAAGCTCTGACGTAACTCGCGTTACGGCTCGAAAAGCCGCCCGGTCACTCGACCGGGCGGTTTTTCGCGTCTCCTCTTCGTCGGGTGTGACAGCTCACGGTGGTGTGGCCGCTCACAGTCAGGTGTCGCTGCGCAGGGTCTACGGCTTGGCTGCACCGAGGAACTGCGCGAGGCCGTGGAACTGCTGACGCACGCCGGTCAGACCGGCGGCGTGGAAGATCGCCGGCAGCGTGTCCCGGTCGAACATCCGGACGCCGAGGGTCCCGGCGACCAGTGACAGCGCCGAGCGCACCGGTTCGCGTCCGCGCCCGTAGCTCGTCATCACCGCGATCCGGCCTCCCGGCGCGAGCACCCGGATCAGCTCGTTGACGATCGTCAACGGTTCCGGAACCAGGTACAGCGCGGCGTAGCAGCACACCGCGTCGAAGGTGCCGTCGTCGAAGGGCAGGTGCCGGGCGTCACCGCGCACGTAGGCGACCCGCTCTCCGCGGTTACGACGGACCGCCTGCGCGAGCATCGGCCGGGAGATGTCGAGGCCCACCGCGATCCCGTCGCCGGTGAGCTGCGTCCCGAAGAAGTGGGTGAAGTTCCCCGGCCCGCACGCCACGTCGAGGACACGCTGCTCGCCGCCGAGCGCGAGGTCGGCTGCGGCCCGCTCCCGCTCCGACTCCCCGGACAGGCCACCCACGCCCATCGCGGCCGCACCCACCGGACGCCAGAGGTTTTCGTAGATTGCGGCGACGAAGCCGTTGTTCATGGCGTGTTGGGCGGCCGTCGGGCGCGGCGCCTCCCGGTCGCCGATCAGGTCCAGGAAGCCCTCGTCCGTGCGCGCATCCGCGGCGAGRCCGGCCGGCCGGACCAGCGCCAGGGCTCGGTCGAGCGCGGGGTCACGGGCGCACTCCGTCATGTCGTCTCGCTTCCTTCGCCGCCGACGGTGATCCGGATCTAGTTGTGCAACTCCACGATTCGTGCCACCGCGTACTCGACCGCGTAGTCGGCGTCCGCGGCCGCACCCTTGACGTCCGCGTTGAGCTGCGCGACCACGCCGAGCGCCGCCCCGATGGTCTCGGGTCGCCAGCCGCGGGCCTGGGCCTGCGCCTTCTTGATCTTCCACGGCGGCATGCCGAGCTCGGACGCCATCCGGAACGGGTCGCCGCGCCCGGCGGAGGCCACCCGGGCGACCGTGTGCACCGCGTCCGCGAGGGCATCGGCGAGCAGGACGTACGGGACGCCGCGCAGCATCGCCCAGCGCAGCGACTCCATCGCCGCCGCCCGGTCCCCGGTGACGGCCAGCTCAGCAACGTCGAAACCCGAGACCTCGGCCTTGCCGGAGTAGTACCGCTGCACCGCGGCGGTGTCGATCACGCCGCCGGTGTCCGACGCGAGCTGCGAGCACGCGGCGGCCAGCTCCCGGAGGTCGGAGCCGACGGCGTCGAGCACCACCTCGATCACCTCCGGTGACGCCCGCACCCCCGCGGCGCGGAACTCGCCACGGACGAAGTCGGTGCGCTCACCGGCCTTGAGCTTCGCGCACTCGTGCGTCACCGCCCCGGACTTCTGCAGCGCGCCGACCATGGCCTTGGCCCGGCCGCCGCCGGAGTGCAGGATGACGAGCACGAATCCCTCGGGCGGCGCGGCGGCCGCGTCGAGCACCAGGGCGACCGCGTCCTTGCCCGCCTCGGCCGCGGACTCGAGCACGATCACCCGGTCCTCGGCGAACAGGGACGGGCTGAGCAGCTCGGCCAGCTCGGGGCCGCTGGTGTCGCCGGCGCGCAGCCGGGTCACCGGCAGGTCGTCACCGTTGGCGGAACCGGCCCGCACCCCCGCGACGATGGCGGCGACGGCTCGTTCGACCAGCAGTTCCTCGTCTCCGAGGACCAGGTGCAGCTGCGCGGGCGGGGTGCTCTGACTCACCGGACGATGGTCCCACGCCGACGGTGGCTGATGGCAGTGGCCCCGCCGCCCGACCGGCTCACCGCGAGGTCGCCGCTGAGGTCGGTCCGCGCCACCGTCGCGCCCGAGCGCCGGATCTCCTCGAGCACCCCGGGATTGGGGTGCCCGAAGGTGTTGCCGGCGCCCACCGAGACCAGCACCAGACCCGCCCCGACCGTGCGCAGGAACTCCGGCGTGGTGGTGCGCGAACCGTGGTGCGGCAGCTTGAGGACGTCCGCGCGCACCGGCGCGCCGTCCCTCAGCAGGTCCCGCTGGCCGTCCGCCTCGACATCCCCGGTGAGCAGGACCCGGCCCACGTCGGTGTCCACCGACAGCACCAGGGACTGGTCGTTCGCCGCGTCGGCGCCGTCCGCCGGGTCCCGCGGCGCGGGCAGGGTCGGCCCGAGCACCCGCATCGTCAGCCGTCCCACCCGCAGCTGCTCCCCCGCCCGGGCCGTCCGCACCGGCACCCCGGCCGACGCGGCCTGGTCGCGGACCTGACGGAACCGGTACTCCGGCAACCGCATCGGTCCGAGCACCAGCTCCTGCACCCGGCGGCCCCGCAGCACGCCAGGCAGTCCGGCCACGTGATCGGCGTGCAGGTGGGTGAGGACCACCGCCGCCACCTCCCGCACCCCGAGCCGGTCCAGGCACCCGGCGACGGGGCCGGGGTCGGGTCCGGCGTCGACCACCACCGCGGCGCCGCCGCCGGCCGCCAGCACCAGGGCGTCCCCCTGCCCGACGTCGCACGCCACCAGCACCCAGTCGCCGACCGGCCAGCCCGGCCACACCACCCGGACCGGCACCCACACGGCCGCCAGACCCAGCACCGCCGCGGCCACCAGCCACCGGACCCGGCGCGCCCGCACCGCCGCCCACAGGGCGAGCATCGCCGCGGCCGCGACGGCAGCGCCCACCGGTCCCGAGGGCACCGACACCGTCGCGCCCGGGACCGCGGCGGCRCGGCGGGCCACCCACAGCAGCCACCACAGTGGGGGGCCGGCGGCGTGCGCCACCAGTTCGCCGAGCGGCGGCCAGGCCGCCGCGCCGAGGGCGGCGATCGCGCCGACCACCGTCACGAACGCGACCACCGGCGCCGCCGCGAGGTTCGCCAGGACCGCGACCGTGCTCACCGTGCCGGACATCGCGGCGACGATCGGGGCGGTGACCACGTGCGCGGCGGACGCCACCGCCACCGCCTCGGCGACCGCGCGGGGCCAGCCGCGCGACCGCAGCCCCTGCGCCCAGCCGGGCGCGAGCAGCACCAGCGCCGCGGTCGCCGCCACCGACAACGCGAACCCGAAGTCCACCGCCAGCGCCGGCGCCACGGCGAGCAACACGATCACCGCGGCGCCGAGCGCGGGCATCGCCTGCTTGCGCCTGCCGGTGACCAGGGCCAGCAGCCCCACCGCCCCCATCACCGCGGCCCGAAGCACGCTCGGAGACGGCCGGGCCACGATCACGAAGGCCACCAACGCAATCGCCGCGACGGCCACGCAGGTACGCGGACCCAGCGCAAGCGCCCGCAGGACCAGCAGCACCGCGCCGATCAGGATCGAGATGTTGGCCCCGGATACGGCGGTCAGGTGGGTCAGCCCGGCGACGGTGAAGTCGTCGCGTACGCCCGTCGGCAGCGCCGAAGTGTCCCCGACCACCAGACCGGGCAGCAGGCCCGCCGGGTCGGGTGGCAGCGCCGCGGCGGACGCGGCCGCGAACCGCTGCCGGACCAGCCCGGCCGCGCGCTGCGCCCACGACGCCTGGGCAACCGAGCGTGGCGGCCCGCCCGCCCGGAGCACCGCGACGGTGAGGTCGCGGCGCAGGGGCGGGCCGACCTCGGCGCGCAGGCGCACCCGCTGGCGCGGCAGCAGGTCGCGCCAGCCCTCCGCCGGGGCGAACAGCACCACCGCGCCGCCCACCTCCACCTCGGCGCCGCCGATCTCCATCGAGCGCAGTGTCGCCCGGATCAGCACCGTGTCCCCGGACGGCGAACGCACCGGACGCGGGTCCTCCACGGGAGCGAGGGTGACGTCGGCGTGACCGCCGCGCGCCGCGACCGCCGCGAGTGGATGTGCCGACGCCGCGTGCTCCSGGGCCGCGACCGCGACCGCGAAGCCCGCCCCGACCAGCAGCGCCGCGAGCACTCCCGCCGACACGGTCACCCGCACACCGGACCMGCTCCCAGCGGCGCGGCCACCTGCCGGGCCTGGATCCTCGCGCCGAAGACGGTCACGAACGCCCGCCCGGACACCGATCCCCGCCACCAGCGCCGCGACGGCGGCCATCCCGACCGCCAGCCACAGTGCCGCCCGCCACCCGAACTGGATCCCGAACAGCGTTGCGGCCCAGCACATCAGCGCCGACGGAAGCAACCGCAGGTCCAGGGCGCGCGCCTCCGGGGTGGTCATCTACACGGCGACGAGGTCGCGGAGCTTCTCCAGCCGCGCCGGGCCGATGCCGTCCACCTCGCCGAGTTGCTCGACATCCGTGAACCTCCCGTTGGCCGTGCGCCAGGCGAGGATTGCAGCGGCGGTCACCGGCCCCACCCCCGGCAGCGCGTCGAGTTGCTCGGCCGTCGCGGTGTTCAGGTCCACCTTCCCTCCGGGGCCACCGCCGCCGGCGACGCCGCCCCCGGACGCCCCCGGCCCGGCCTCCCCCACCCCTGCCTGGCCCGCTGCGCCCGAGCCGACGGCGCCCGCGCTGACCGTGCCGCTGCCCGCGGTGACGGGTCGCCCGTCGGCGGGTGCCACCCCGACCAGGATCTGGTCGCCGTCCGCGACGCGCTGGGCCATGTTCAGCCCGAGCAGGTCGGCGCCCTCGCGGGGCCCGCCCGCCGCGGCCAGTGCGTCCGCGATCCGGGACCCGTCGGGCAGGTGGACCAGGCCCGACGTCTGCACCAGTCCGACCACGCTGACCACCAGGTCCACGGGCACAGCGGGCACGGAGGTCGGTCCCGGTGCGGTCGGTGGGTCGGGCGGGCCCGAGGCGGCCGGTCCGGCCGTCGGGTCCGCAGCGGCGAGCGCCCCGTGGGTCTGCGCCTGCGGCAGCGGGGCCACCGCCTGCGCCGAGGGGCGGTCCCGCCAGGCGCCCACCAGTCCGACGCCGGCCGCGACGACACCGACCACCACGAGCGCGATCACGCCGCCACGGCCCGGGGCGAACCTCGCGCGTGGCCGGGGCGGTTCGTCCGCAGCGCCGTCGGGCTCCAGCCAGCCGGGCTGCCGCATCCCGTCGTCGTCCGGATTCGGCCCGTCGGCCGACGGGCCGGCCCGGACCCCCGGGGCGCCGCCGGTGAGCGCGTCCAGTCGCTGCCTGATCCGGTCCCTCGCCTCGTCGGTGCTGCGCATGCCGACGACGTTAGGTCCGAGCGGGCGAAGGCCCGGCGGCGCGACCTGGAGAAACAACTCGCCTGTGGATCGACCGCGGCGCTGTGGATATCGCCGAGCCGGAGAAGTCAGCCCAGGTCAGACCGGGAGAGCGCAGGCCAGGACAAGGCGACGGCGCCGCATTCACGCAAGCGTGGATGCGGCGCCCGCAGCAAGAACCGCGGGCTCATGCGACCCAGCCGACGAGGCAACACCGCGGGCAGATTTCGTGCTTGTGCAGTCAGCCCTGCTCGTCCACGTCGGCCCAGTCCCCCGGGCCCGCGCCGCCGGGGAACACCAGCACACCGATCGCGCCGGGCCCGACGTGCGCGCCGAGCACCATGCCGAACTCGCCGACCACCACCTCGGTGATGCCCTCGATCCGGGCCTGCAGCGCCGCCGCGACCTCCTCGGCGCGCTCGGGTGCCTGCAGGTGGTGCACGGCCACCGCGGCCTCGCCCCCGGCCGCCAGGTCCACCGCGCTGTCGACGAGTCGGGCCAGCGCCTTGGTCATGGTGCGAGTCTTCTCCTTGAGCACCAGCTTGCCGTCCACCAGGTGCAGCACCGGCTTGACCGCCAGCGCGGTCCCGAGCAGTGCCGCAGCGGTGCCGATGCGTCCGCCCCGGCGGAGCTGTTCGAGGCGGTCCACCATGATCAGGGCCTTGCCTCGGCTGGCCACGTCGACGGCCCGCTGGTACACGGCCTTGAGTCCGCCGCCGGCCTGCGAGACGCGGGCGGCGGCCAGCGCCGGGTAGCCGGTTCCCATTGCGGTGGACTGGGAGTCGACGATCCGGACCTTGCCGTCGAAGGCCTGCGCGGCCTGACGGCCGGCCTCCCAGGTGCCGGACAGCTGCCGGGAGAGGTGCACCGCCAGCACGCCGTCGCCCTCACTGTCCTCGAGCGCGCGGGCGTAGGCCTCGGCGAGTTCGCCGGGCGAGGCACCCGAGGTGGTGACCACCGCGCCGGACGACAGGTCGGCGGGCATCTCGTCCACGCCCTCGCGCAGGTCGTGGCCGTCCACCAGCAGATGCATCGGCACCACCCGGATGCCGTGCGCCCGCGCCAGTTCCGGCGTCAGGCACGCAGAGGAGTCGGTGACGACGACGACGGGCACGGCGGGCTACCGGGCGCCGTCGGCCGAGGGCAGCGGCTCTGAAGGAAGGGGCTCCGAGGGAACAGGCGCCGGGTCGGCGGGCACCGCCGACCGGATCGTCGCGAGCATCGCCGCGGCCACCCGCTCGTGTCCCTCCCAGCCCCAGTGGATGCCGTCCGGGTTGCCCTGGTCGGAGAAGACGTTCTCGCGCACCGCCTCACCGAGGTCGACGAGCGGCACCTGCTTCTCCGCTCCCCACGCCTGCAGGGCCCGGACCGCACCGGCACGGCCGGCGTGGACGCTGGCGTAGGCGTCGCTGCGGTGCACGGACGGCAGCGCGCCGATCACCGGCAGCTCCGGTCGCATGTACTCCAGCGCGGCGCGGGAACTCTCCAGGTACTCGACGCTCAGCTTCGGGGGCAGCGCGACCGGCCAGCCGAGCGGCGCGAGGCGCGGCTGCAGCCACTGGTAGCCGGACCGGACCACCCGGCGCAGCGCGGGCGGCCGGACGTACCGGATCTGCTCACGCAGCGCGGTGGGGATCGGCGACGGCAGCGAGTCCATGCCGCCGACGGCGAAGACCACGGCGGCCGCGCGCGGCACCGTCGCCCACACCCGCGGGTCCTGGATCAACGCCCAGTAGGCGTCGCGGCTCGTCCAGCCGATCCGGGCGACGAGCTCCACGTCCCACCCGAGTTCGGCGGCAACAAGGTTCGGCCAGATCCGTGGGTGGTCGGCGGGCAGCCCGCCCTTCGGCCCGAAGTACGACAGCGAGTCGGCGAGCACCAGAAGAACCGGGCGGGCGGCGTCGGACGCCGGCGAGGAATCTAGTTCAGAGGACATCGCTGGCTACGTTAGCCGACGCGTTCCACACGTCCAGCCGCCAGCCGAGTGCATCGGGTTCGCCGTGTCCGCTCAGCTGCACCCAACTGGTGTTGCCCAGGCCCCCGAGCACGGCCCAGCGGTCCACCGGCAGGTCCAGGAGCGCGGCGGTCAGCGCGGCGATCAGTCCGCCGTGCGCCACCAGGACGAGGGGCGCCTCGCCCCACTCCGGGCGCTGCGCGACCAGTTCGGCGACCACGGGGGCGGACCGCCGCGCGACGTCGAGCCGGCTCTCGCCGCCGGGCGGGGCCCAGCGTGCGTCGGCGCGCCAGGCCGCTCGGGCACCGGGGTCGCGCTCGTCGACCTGGGTGTGGGTCAGCCCCTGCCACTCACCGAGATGCGTCTCGCGGAGCCGCTCGTCGGTGCTCACGGTCAGCCCTGACTGCTCGGCGAGCGCGGTCGCGGTGTCCAGCGCGCGCCGCAGGTCCGAGGAGACGACCTCGGCGGGCCGGCGCTCGGCCAGGGCCCGCGCCGCGGACTTGGCCTGAAACCGGCCCAGCTCGGACAGGTCGGTGTCGAGCTGACCCTGCATCCGGTCGCCGGCGTTGTACTCGGTCTGCCCGTGGCGGAGCAGGATCAGCCGCCGGACCGGGACACCGTGCGAGGGGCGTGCTGTCACTGCGTGGGCTCGTCGCGGTCGTTGAGGTTAGCGTTCTCCTCGTCGTCGACGGCGGGTCGCGGGGTGGCCTCGATGCCCTCGACGGGGACGACCGGGCAGTCCTTCCACAGCCGCTCGAGGCCGTAGAACTCGCGCTCGTCGCTGTGCTGGATGTGCACGACCATGTCGATGTAGTCGAGCAGCGCCCAGCGGCCCTCGCGGGTGCCCTCCTTGCGGACCGGCTTGTGCCCGGCCTCGCGGAGCTTCTCCTCCACGTTGTCGACGATCGAGTTGACCTGACGCTCGTTCGACGCCGAGGCGATGACGAAGCAGTCGGTGATGACGAGCTGCTCCGAGACGTCGAGAACGACCACCTCGGTGGCCAGCTTCTCGTCGGCTGCCAGCGCGGCGATGCGCGACATTTCGGTGGCTTCGGCGGATGCGCTCACTTAAGTGTTCTCCAGGTTCTGCGGTTGGGGGTGGATCTTGTGCGGTGCCGGTTGCGACACCGTGACGGCCCCGTCGAGCCGCTCTGCGTCGAGCGGTCGGTAGAGGTTGCGTTTGGAGATGTACTGGACCACCCCGTCGGGCACCAGGTACCAGACGGGTCGGTTCTCGCTGGCCCGGAGCCGGCACTCGGTCGAGGAGATCGCCAGCGCGGGCACCTCGACGAGCGTCAGCGCACCCTTGGGCAGATCGGCCAAGTGGTCGGCGAGATGCTCGATGCCGAGCTCGAAACCGGGCCGGGACACGCCGACGAACCTCGCCAGCTGGAACAGCTCCTCCCAATTCTGCCAGGAAAGGATGTTTTCCAGCGCATCCGCACCGGTGATGAAGTACAACTCGGCGTCCGGATGCTGCGCCCGCAGGTCCCGCAGGGTGTCGACGGTGTAGGTCGCCTTCTCCCGGTCCACGTCGACGCGGCTGACGGAAAACCCCGGGTTGGAGGCGGTTGCGATGACCGTCATCAGGTACCGGTCCTCGGCCGGGCTGACGCTGCGCGCCTCCTTCTGCCAGGGCTGGCCGGTGGGGACGAAGATCACTTCGTCGAGCCCGAATCGGTCCGAGACCTCACTGGCCGCCACGAGGTGGCCGTGGTGGATGGGGTCGAAGGTGCCGCCCATGACGCCGAGCCGCCTCGGCTTCGCCCCACGAGGCTGCGGCGTCGCCGCCGAGCCGCTCTTCGTCGCACCCACTTCGTCCTGCACGAGTGACCAGCTTACTGGTCGGTGCGTCGCCGCCTTCCGCTCGCGTGGTCAGACAGGCAGCAGTCGCTCGACCACCGTGGCCAGCTGGCTCGCCGAGCGGCACTCGTGCATCGTCACCGCGTCGGCGTACACCAGTGCGGCCGAGTCGCCGCTGCCCCACTGCCCGGTCGGCTCCGGGTTCAGCCAGTGCGTGTGCTTGGCGACCGCGGCCAGGTGGGTCAGCGCCGTCAGGTTCGGGTCCCGGTAGTTGTTCCGCGCGTCGCCCAGGATCAACAGCGACGACTTGCTGGTGAGGCTGTGCGCGAACCGCTCGGCGAACACCCCGAGCGCGTTGCCGTAGTCCGAGTGCCCGTCGTACGTGATCAGGTCGGCCTCGCGGATCATCCGGGACATCGCCGAGCCGAGGTCGGCGCCGGCGTCGAAGAACCGGGTGACCTCGTCGGTGGTGTCGATGAACGCGAACACCCGCACCCGGGAGAACTGCTCGCGCAGCGCGTGCACCAGCAGCAGCGTGAAGTTGCTGAAGCCGGCGACCGAACCGGACACGTCGCACAGCACCACCAGCTCCGGCCGGGCGGGCCGGGGCTTGCGCTGGACCAGGTCGATCGGGACACCGCCGGTGGACATCGACTTGCGCAGCGTCTTGCGCAGGTCGATCGCGCCGGCACGGCTGCGCTTGCGGCGGGCGGCCAGCCTGCTGGCGAGCTTGCGGGCGAGTGGGGTGACGGTGCGGCGCAGCGCGACGAGCTCGGAGTCGGACGCGCGCAGGAAGTCGACCTCCTCGGCGAGCCGCGGCACCCCGTAGGTGGCCACCCGTTCCTTGCCGAGCTGCTCGGCGGAGCGGCGCCGGGTCTCCTGCTCGACCAGCTTCCGGAAGTCCGCGACCCGCTGCGCGGCGGTGCGCCGGGCCACCTCGGTGGCGTAGTCGCCCGCGTCGTGCTGGCCCTCGACGCGGTTGCCGAGCAGCCCGTCGAGGATCCGCTCGACCAGCGTCTCCGGTGCCACGTCCCGCAGCGCCTGGTACGCCGAGAACGACGGGCCCTTCGACGACTGGTACTGGCCGAGCTGCTCGACCATCTGCGCGGTCAGCTTCTCGGTGAGTTCCAGCGACTCCGCGGAGCCGTCCGCCAGCAGCCCGGCAATCAGCTCACGCAGCGCGTCGAAATCCACGGTGCCGTCGGGCCGCCGCGGAATCTGCAGGTCCACGGCGCCGCCGTCGCGCACCCCGACCGCGGCCGGGAACCACAGGTCGAACAGTGCGTCGAAGGTGGCGCGGTGCGTCGGCCGACGCAACAACGAGCAGGCCAGGCCCTCGCGCAGGGCTTCGCGATCCAGCAGGTCGAGCACCGACATCACCTGACCGGCGTCCACCGTCTCCGACGGGCCGACGGGAATCCCGCGTCGACGCAGCGCCTCGACGAAGTCCACGAGGTGCCCGGGCAGGCCGTACGGGGCGGCGGGTCCGCCCGGGGCGGCGGCGGTGACGGCCATGCGGGGCTCCTACGTCAGTTCAGTCGCAGTTCGGCGGCGGCGCGCTGCTGGTCGGATCGGTGCTTGAGGATCACACCCATGGTGGCACGGACCGCGTCGTCGTCGAGGGTGTCCATCCCCAGCGCCAGCAGGGTGCGGCCCCAGTCGATGGTCTCGGCGACCGACGGCAGCTTCTTGAGCTGCATGCCGCGCAGCACCCGGACGGTGTTGACGAGCTGCTCGGCCACCGCCTCCGGCAGCTCGGGGACCCGGCTGGCCAGGATGCGGCGCTCGAGCTCGGCGTCCGGGAAGTCCAGGTGCAGGAACAGGCAGCGGCGCTTGAGCGCCTCGGACAGCTCCCGCGTCGCGTTGGAGGTGAGCACCGCGAACGGCTTGCGGGTCGCGACGATGGTGCCGAGCTCGGGCACCGTGACCGCGAAGTCGCTGAGCACCTCGAGCAGCAGGCCCTCGATCTCGACGTCGGCCTTGTCCACCTCGTCGATCAGCAGGACGGTCGGGTCCTCGCGGCGGATCGCGGTGAGCAACGGCCGCGGCAGCAGGAACTCCTCGGAGAAGACGTCCAGCTTGGTGGCGTCCCAGCTGGCGGCGTCCCCGGCCGCCGCACCGGCCCCGCCGGCCTGGATCCGCAGGATCTGCTTGGCGTGGTTCCACTCGTAGAGGGCGCGCGACTCGTCGACGCCCTCGTAGCACTGCAGTCGCACCAGTTCGGCGCCCGCGGTCTGCGCGACGGCCCGCGACAGCTCGGTCTTGCCCACACCGGCCGGGCCCTCGATCAGCAGCGGCTTGCCGAGCCGGTCGGCGAGGTACACCGCGGTCGCGGTGGCCTTGTCGGCCAGGTACCCGGTCTCGGCGAGCCGGGTGATCACCTCGTCGACGCTCGCGAAGATCGGCGGCGTCATCGGCAGGGCGCGGTCCACACTGGCTCCTCAGGTTTGGTCGATCAAGGTCGGGTGGTGCTCGGTTCAGACCGGGCGGACGTGCCCGTCGCCCCACACGGTCCACTTGGTGGAGGTGAGTTCGCCGAGCCCCATCGGTCCGCGGGCGTGCAGCTTCTGGGTGGAGATGCCGATCTCCGCGCCGAAGCCGAACTGCTCGCCGTCGGTGAACGCGGTCGAGGCGTTGACCATCACCGCGGCGGCGTCCACCCGGGCGGTGAACTCCCGGGCCGCGGCCAGGTCGCCGGTCACGATGGCCTCGGTGTGGCCGGTGCCGTAGCGGTCGATGTGCTCGACCGCCTCGTCCAGCCCGTCGACCACCTTGAGCGCGACGTCGAGGGTCAGGTACTCCTCGGACCAGTCGGCCTCGGTGGCCGGCACCTGGCCGGGCAGGTCGCCGTGGATGACGACGCTGTGGGCCTGCAGCGCCTGGGTCAGGGCCGGCACCGCCACGTCGGCGATGGCCCGGTCCACCAGGATGGTCTCGGCGGTGTTGCACACGCTTGGCCGACGGGTCTTGGCGTTGATCACGATCTTCTCGGCCATCGCCAGGTCCGCCGCGGCGTGCACGTAGACGTGGCAGTTGCCGACCCCGGTCTCGATGGTCGGCACGGTCGCGTCCCGCACCACGGCGTTGATCAGTCCGGCGCCGCCGCGCGGGATCACCACGTCCACCAGGCCGCGGGCCTGGATCAGGTGCGTGACGCTGGAACGGTCCTCGCTCGGCAGCAACTGCACCGCGTCGGCGGGAAGGCCCTGCGCGGTCAGCGCCCCGCGGAGCACCTCGACGAGCGCGGCGTTCGAGTGCGCCGCCGACGACGAACCGCGGAGCAGGGCCGCGTTGCCGGACTTGAGGGCGAGGCCGAACGCGTCGACGGTGACGTTGGGGCGGGCCTCGTAGACCATCCCGACCACCCCGAGCGGCACCCGCACCTGACGGATCTCCAGGCCGTTCGGCAACGTCGAGCCGCGGACCAGCTCGCCGACCGGGTCGGCGAGGCCGGCGACCTGACGCAGCCCGGAGGCGATGCCCTCGACCCGGTCCGCGGTCAGCCGCAGCCGGTCGAGCAGGCTCTCCTCGGTGCCGCCGGCACGCGCGACGTCGATGTCGCGGGCGTTGGCGGCGAGCACCTCGTCGGTCGCGGCGAGCAGCGCGTCGGCGGCCGCACCCAGCGCGCGGTCCTTCTCGGCGGTCGTGAGGAGGGCGAGCACCCGGGACGCCACGCGGGCGCGCCGCGCGGCCTCGTGCACGGCCTCACGGACGTCGTTGGTCACCTGCAGAGGTTCGTTCACCGCGGTCATGAATACAGGGTAACGACCCGATCGGCGCATAATCGACCGGCCCAACGCTCCGCGCACCAACGAAGGCAGCCCATGACACAGACAACCGACGAGGCGCTCCGCGCCGACGAGTCCGAGGGCTACAGCCGCGGGTTGAACTCGCGCACCATCCAGATGATCGCCATCGGCGGCGCCATCGGGACGGGCCTGTTCTACGGCTCCGGCGCCGCCATCGAGTCGGCCGGCCCGTCGCTGATCCTGGCCTACCTCGCGGCCGGCCTGGCGGTGTTCGTGATCATGCGCGCGCTGGGCGAACTGCTCACCTACCGCGCGGTCTCGGGCAGCTTCGGCGAGTACGCGGAGGAGTTCCTCGGCCGGTTCTTCGGCTTCGTCACCGGCTGGACGTACTGGGCGGTGTGGACGGCCACGTGCATGGCCGAGATCACGGTCGCCGGAAAGTACGTGGAGTTCTGGTTTCCGGCGGTACCCACCTGGTTGACGGCACTGGTGGTGCTGGCGCTGCTGTTCGGCGCCAACCTGATCTCGGTGAAGCTGTTCGGCGAGGCCGAGTTCTGGTTCGCGGCGATCAAGATCACCGCGATCATCGGCATGATCCTGATCGGCATCGGCGTGCTCACCCTGGGCTTCGGCCAGGCCACCAATCCGACGGTGACGAATCTGTGGGCGGACGGCGGCGTATTTCCCAACGGGTTCGGGGCCGCGCTGATGAGCCTGCAGATCGTGATGTTCGCCTACGTCGGTGTGGAGTTGATCGGTGTCACCGCGGGTGAGGCCCGCGATCCCAAGCCGACGCTGCGCAAGGCGATCAACTCGCTGCCGCTGCGGATCGGGCTGTTCTACGTCGGGTCGCTCGTGGTGATCATGTCGGTGGCCAGCTGGCGCGACTTCCATGCCGGGTTCAGCCCGTTCGTGGAGGTGCTGCAGCAGATCGGCATCCCGGCCGCCGCCGGGATCATGAACTTCGTGCTGCTCACCGCGGCGCTGTCGTCGTGCAACTCGGGCATCTACTCCACCGGCCGGATGCTGCGCAGCCTGTCCCTGCGCCGAGAGGCCCCGGCGGCGCTGAGCGGGCTCAGCGGCCGGTCGGTGCCGCTGCCCGGCATCGCCCTGTCGGCCGGCGTGATGCTGATCGGCGTGGTGGTCAACGTGATCTCCCCGGACCGGGCCTTCCTCTACATCACGTCGGTCTCCACCGTGGGGATCATCTTCGTGTGGGGCACCATCCTGGTCTGCCACCTGCGGTACCGGAACGAGGTGCGGGCCGGTCGCCTGCCCGCGGTGGACTACCGACTGCCGGGCGCGCCGGTGACCAACTGGCTGGCGCTGGCCTTCCTGGCGGGGGTCCTGGTGCTGCTGTTCTTCAGTTCCGCCGGCCGCACCGCACTGCTCGTCGGCGCGGTCTTCGCGGTGATCGTCTGCGGCGGTTACCTCCTGCTCCGGTCCCGCGAGGAGAAGGCGACGACGACGGTCTGAGCCGTTCCCCGGCCGCACCCGGCAAGCCGGTCAGCCCCTGATCAGGTCGAGGAACTCGCGCCGGGCGGCCGGGTTCTCGCGCAGCGTGCCGCGCACCGCCGAGGTGACGGTCCGGGTCCCGGCGGCCTGCACGCCGCGCACCGACATGCACATGTGCTCGGCCTCGATCACCACGCCGATGCCGCGGGGCTGCAGGTGCTCGCCGAGCCAGTCCGCCACCTGCATCGTCAGCCGCTCCTGCACCTGCAGGTCCCGCGCGAACAGTTCCACCACCCGCGCCAGCTTGGACAGGCCGAGGATGCGTCCGCCCGGCAGGTAACCGACGTGGGCGACCCCGCGGAACGGCAGCAGGTGGTGCTCGCACAGCGAGATCATCGGGATGTCCCGGGCCAGCACCAGTTCGTCGTACCCCGCGTCGTTGGGGAACGTGGTCAGGTCGAAGTCGCGCGGGGTGAGCATCTCCTCGTACGACGCCGCCACCCGGCGCGGGGTGTCCGAGAGGTGGACGCCGTCGGGGTCACGCCCCAGCGCGCGGAGCAGGTCCGCGACCGCACGCTCGGCGGCGGGCCGGTCCACGGCGGGACGTAGCCGTCCCGCCCGGACCTGCGTCGGCGGCGCGACCTCGAGGTCGAGCGCGGCAGTCACCGGGTTGCCCCGTGCCCGCCGGTGTACTTGACCGCGAGGCGACCGAGTGCGGCGGCCGCGACCAGCAGGCCGAAGTCGCGCAGCGCCACGTCGTAGTAGCCGGGCAGGGTCAGCAGGTTGACGATGATCCCGGCGAGCCAGGCCACCACCAGCCAGGCACCGAACCTGGGCGCGATCGCCACGAGAAGTCCGGCGGCCACCTCGATCACTCCGACGATGTACATGCCCTGCTGTGCGGTGCCCGGCAGGATCCCGTCGATCCACGGCGCGAGGTAGGCGGGCCAGTCGGTCATCACGTTCGCGAACTTGTCGAGACCGAACAGGATCGGCGCCACGGTGAACACCGTCCGCAGCAACACAAATGCCTGGTATCCGGGATCGGCGAGGCGGGACCGACCCCCGTTGAACTGGCTTTTCGTCTCGGTCGCCATGACTCCTCCTTCTAAAAATAATGTAAATGAACTATAGAACCGCGGAGGAGATTACGTCAACGTTGATTGGTTTTACAATGGGGTCATGTCTCCGAACCCGCCCTCGGACATCTCGGCCGTCTCGGCCCTCGACGAACCGGCCCGACGCCGGCTCTACGACTACGTCCGCGGCCACCGCGACCCGGTCGGCCGCGACGACGCCGCCGAGGCGCTCGGCATGGCCCGTCAGACCGCCGCATTCCACCTGGACAAGCTCGCCGACGAGGGCCTGCTGACCGTCGAGTTCGCGCGCCGCACCGGTCGCACCGGGCCCGGCGCCGGACGCCCCGCCAAGCTGTACCGCCGTTCGGCCCGCGAGGTGGCCGTGCAGTTGCCGCAGCGCTCCTACGAGCTCGCGGGGCAGCTGCTGGCGCAGGCCCTCGACGACGCGGAACGCACCGGCGAGTCACCCCGGCACAGCCTCGACCGCCGCGCCCGGGACCTCGGCGCAGCGATCGGCGTGGAGGCCGGACCGGACGACCTCCTCGGCACGCTCGAGGGCTGCGGCTACGAGCCCCGCGTCGAGGGCACCGACATCACGCTGGTGAACTGCCCGTTCCACGCCCTCGCCCAGCAGCACACCGCGATGGTGTGCGGGATGAACCTCGGGCTGATCGAGGGACTGCTGGACGGCGCCGGATGCGCGGGCCGTCGCGCCCGACTCGCCCCCGAGGACGGGTACTGCTGCGTCCGCATCGAACCGGCGCCCGCCACCGGCTAGCGTCGAAGGCATGGCCGCACCGGATGCTCCCCCGACCGCCGCCACCCGTGTCGTCGTGCTCGGCAGCATCAACATGGACCTGGTCGCCGTCACCACCCGGCTCCCCCAGCCCGGCGAGACGGTGCTGGGCCAGTCCCTGCACACCGGACCCGGGGGGAAGGGCGGCAACCAGGCAGTCGCCGCGGCCCGCGCGGGCGCGGCGGTGAGCTTCCTCGGCGCGGTCGGCGACGACACCTTCGCCCTGCAACTGCGTCAGCACCTCGTCGACGCGGAGGTCGACGCCCGGCTGCTGCGGGAGACCCGCGGGCCCAGCGGCGTCGCCCTGATCACCGTCGACGCCCACGGGGAGAACAGCATCGTCGTGGTGGGCGGCGCGAACGCCACGATGACCGAACTCGACGCCGGCGAGCTCGACGCGATCGCGGCGGCCGACCTACTGCTGTGCCAACTGGAACTGCCCCTGCCGACGGTCGTCGCCGCCTGCCGCCACGCCCACGAGCACGCCGTCACCGTGATCCTCAACCCGTCCCCCGCGCAGCCGCTCCCGGCGGAACTGCTCGACTGTGTGGACGTGCTGGTGGTCAACGAAACGGAGGCCGATCAGCTCGGCGACGCCGTCCTCGGCCGGGTGCCGCACCTGGTCACCACCTTCGGCGGCCGGGGCGCGTCGCACCACGGACCCGACGGCGCGCACATGCACGCCGATCCGCCGGCCGTGGAGGTGCTCGACACCACCGGCGCCGGTGACGCCTTCACCGGAGAACTGGCTTCCTCGTGGCGACTGGGGCCCGCCGTCGCCGTCCGCCGTGCGGTCGCCGCCGGTGCGCTGGCCACCACCCGGCACGGCGCGGACGCCGCACCGACGAGAGCCGAGGTCGACGCAGCACTCGAAGCGACCTGACTCCGCTGCCTCACAGAGCGGCCTCACGCACATGCCAGCCGGACTCGACAGCCCGGAGCCGGCGTGGGATCAGTTTGCGGCGTGCTCCACGCTGCAATCCACGCCGGGGAACATCAATGCCTCGTGGCCGTCGTCGAAACGCACTTGATACGGCGGCGCGCCGTCGGCACCGTGGACCTCGGTCACCTCGCCGACCTGCTCGGGTCTGCCGGTGGTCGCGCTGTGCACATGAAGTTTGTCCCCAACTGCTGCCTTCATGGTCCCAGTATGCGACCACCCGGCGTGGCTGCGCCAGGGCAGAGCCTCTTCTCGTCGGTTCCCGCCGGGGCACGGGACACCCCGGAATACGGCCGTCGGGAGCGCCGCGGAGTTAGCATCCCCACTACGCGGCCCACCGGCAGCAGGTGGTCGCACCGGGACGACGGGAGCACCTGACCGATGTACCAGACGATCGCAGGAAAGACGCTCGCAGACCTTGCTTTTCGCGCCGCCGAGGCCTACGGTAACCGGCCCGCCGCGCGGTTCCAGAGCACGCCCGACCAGTGGGACGAGATCAGCTACCGCGAGCTCGCCGAGCGGGTCACGGAGTTCGGCGCCGGGCTGATCGACCTGGGGCTCGAGGTGGGCGACCGGGTGGCGGTGCTGGGCACTACCCGCCCGGACTGGTCGGTCGCGCACCTCGCCATCGTCGCCGCCGGCGCCGTGCACGTGTCGGTCTACCCGACCAACTCCGCGGACGAGTGCGCGTGGGTGGTCGGCAACTCGGAGGCCCGCGCGATCATCTGCGAGGACGCCGCGCAGGTGGCGAAGATCGCCGCCGTCCGCGACCGGTTGCCGGCGCTGGAATGGGTGGTGATCCTCGACGGCGAGGCGGACGGCGCCATCCCCGCATCCGAAATACGTCGCCGGGGAAGGGAGCTCGGCGCCGAGGAGCTGCGACGGCGGGCCGCGGCCGTGGCCCCGTCCGATCCGTACGTGTTCATGTACACCTCCGGGACCACCGGGCCGCCGAAGGGCTGCGTCCTCTCGCACGGCAACTACCGCGCGATCATGGAGGCGAACACCGCGCTCGACGCGCGGGACAACCCGGACCCCGAGACCGACATGGTCGCGTACCTGTTCCTGCCGCTGGCGCACGCGTTCGCGCTGCTGTTCCAGTTGCTCACCTTCGACCGCGGTGGCGTCATCGCGTACTGGGGTGGCGACACCACCAGGATCGTGCCGGAGGTGATGGCGACCCGCCCGACCCACCTGCCCTCGGTGCCCCGGGTGTTCGAGAAGATCTACACCCTGGCGGTGGGGTCCAAGCCGGCCGACGAGCGCGAGCGGATGCTGGCCGCCGCGGCGGTCGGGGTCCGGGTGCGCGACCTACAGGCGCGCGGCGAGCCCGTCCCGGCGGAACTGCAGCAGCCGTTCGACGCCGCCGAGGCCGCCCTGTTCCAGGGCGTGCGTGCGTTGTTCGGCGGCAACCTGAAGCTCGCCACCACCGGCGCGGCTCCCATCGCGAAGGAGATTCTGGAGTTCTTCTACGGCTGCGGGGTTCCGGTGATGGAGGGCTTCGGGATGACCGAGACCTCGACCGGCGCGACCGTCAACACCGTGCTCAACCACCGCTTCGGCACCGTGGGCCGGCCGGTGCCGGGCCTCGAGGCGCGCGTCGACGAGGACGGCGAACTGCTTCTGCGCGGCGGCAACATCTTTCAGGGCTACTACAAGATGGAGGACGCCTCGTTCGGCGCCGTGGAGGACGGCTGGCTGCGCACCGGCGACCTCGCGAGCATCGACGAGGACGGGTACGTCTCGATCATCGGGCGTAAGAAGGACATCATCGTCACCTCCGGCGGGAAGAACCTCACCCCGGCGAACCTGGAGAACGACCTCAAGCGCTCGCCCTGGATCAGCCAGGCCGTGATGCACGGCGACCGCCGGCCCTACCCCGTCGTGCTGGTGACGCTGGATCCCGAGACGGTGCTGCCGTGGGCGCAGGCGCAGGGTCTGCCGGACTCGATCGCCGAACTGTCCCGGCACCCGGAGATGGTCGGAATGGTCCAGCAGGCCGTCGACGCGGCCAACGCCAAGCTCGCGACGCCGGAGCAGGTGAAGAAGTTCGTCATCGCCGACCGCGACCTCTCGCAGGAGACCGGGGAGCTGACGCCGACGCTGAAGATCAAGCGGAAGGTGGTGGGCGTGAACTTCCGGGCCCACTTCGACGCGTTGTACAAGGAGGACTGAGGGCGACAGGGCGCAGGGACAACTGCACCGAACCAGTCGTCGATGTGGCCACGCGGTGACGTGGCCGGCATCGACGCGCGCCGCGATCTGGACCCGACTCCTGACCGTGGAACACATCCGGGCGTTCCCGAAGGCGTCTGCTAACCGCCACATCCCGACAGTGGCCCCGAATCGGCCCGCAACCTGCGGGTTCACTCGTCCCCAGGACTTGTCGTACCCCCTCGCTGCACTTCGAACAGAACGTCGAATCGGGGCCCGGGGGGTGACAACGATGACCGCAGTTCACGACCGCGCCGACGACCGTGTCATCGACAACGCCCCGCTCGCCGCCGCCCTCCGCACCGTCGAGACCGGGATGCAGTCGCTGCGCGGGCTCGACACCGGCGCCGTCTCCAACCGGGACCGCCTCGCCCTGCTGGTGCGACTCGAACGCATCGCCCGCACCGTCCCCGCCCTCGGCCACACMCTGGTCAACCARCTCCTCGAACAACGCGCCGCCGACGAGTTCGGCGGCACCACACTGCGGGAGCTGCTGGCAAACACCCTGCGCATCAGCSCCGCCAAGGCCGGGGAAAGGATCCACGCGGCAACCGAACTCGGCCACACCACCACCCTCGGCGGAGAACTTCTCGAGCCGAAGCTCGCCGCGACCGCCGCCGCCGMACACGACGGCGACCTCGACCCCACGCACGTGGGCGTGATCCGCGAGTTCCTGCACCAACTGCCCGCCGCCGTCGACGCCGGCACCCGCGCCCAGGCCGAGGCCCAGCTCGCCGGCCAGGCRCTGATCCTGCGRCCSGACGAACTGCGCGCGGTGGCCCACCGGCTCGCGGCGGTCCTAGACCCGGACGGRACSYTSGACGACGAGACCGACCGGGCYCGCAAGCGGTTCTTCCGGATCGGTCCGCAGGGCCGGGACAAGATGACCAAGGGGTCGTTCTGCACCGACCCGGAGGGCCGCGCGTATCTCGAGGCGATCATGGCCAAGCTCGCCARGCCCGGGATGTGCAATCCCGAGGAGGAAGGGCGGGACGAGACCCAGCCGGTTGGCGAACCCCATTCCTCGTCTGAGGTACCCGAGAACAACTCCACCGCAGGGGAACCCGCGGGCACCCGAACTGCGGACACCCAACCCGCCCCCAGGGTCGCCGCCCGCGACCACCGCACCCAGGGCCAACGCCAACAYGACGCCCTCAAGGCCGTCCTCCGTTCCGTCCTCGCCTCCGGCGAACTCGGCCGACACCGCGGCGTCCCCGTCACCGTCRTCGCCACCATGACCGCCCGCGACCTCCAGGAATCGACCGGCCACGCYGTCACCGGCGGCGGCACCATCGTCCCCATGCCCGARCTKGTSCGCATGGCCGCCCGCGGCGYCCGSCACTACCTCGCGATCTTCGACGACGACGGCCGACCCCTCTACCTCGGCCGCAGCAAACGCCTCGGCACCRCCGACCAGCGAATCGTGCTCTACGCCAAGGACCGCGGCTGCACCTTCCCCGGCTGCGCCAGCCCCGGATACTGGTCGCAGACACACCACGTCAACGACTGGGCCGAGGGCGGCGACACCAACGCCGACGACCTGACCTTCGGCTGCGAGACCCATCACGCCCTCGTCGGACCCCGGCCGGACCAGTGGGCGACCACCCGGACCGGACCCGACCACCGGTTCCCGGGCCGGACCCTGTGGCATCCCCCGACACACATCGACCCCACCCGCGCCGGGAGGCTGAACCACTACCACCACCCGATGGAGTACCTGCTCGATGACGACGGGCCGGGGAGCGACGAAGAACCCCGAAAACCCAGTGCCGCACAGACATTGACCTCACACACGAGCTACGAGATCACGCGGAAGCGCGCCACCTCGACACAGCGTCTGTCTGTACCGTGCCCTATACCCAGCCCGAGACCTACCCACCACCGCGACCTAACCAGCACCACGTCCTGTCGACCACTCAGCCATGATCCACCGGTGATGTGACGGTGTGAGCGTGCCGAAGCGTGACCTTGTCGCGCCGGTTCGATTCCGAGCGAGAGTTGCCCTGCAACTCGCTCCGTCGAAGGACGAATGCAGTGGTTGTCGGCTTCACGGTCGCGGTTCCCTTCTCGTTCCGCGGATACGCCGACCGACATGTGCAGCCGGAAATTGAGCTCAACGGAGGGACGAAGGCCGTTGCTCACCTGTTCGGCGTAGGTGATGGCGTCTGTCCTCTGGGTCAGGCGTGCCATGAGGCCGGGTGCCACGCCCCCGAGCTTCGCCGCGATGCGTTCCGGGAGATCTGCGACATCGACTTCTGCCCGGTCTTTCTCGATGGCGGTGATCACGCCACGCCCGACGGCACTGGACGAAGCACCTTTGGAGCCCGGCGAGGACGGGAGGTGTGCGTCGGCCAGCATGCCGGCGTCCACGACCGACCCGGGAAAGATCACCGACGTGCTCACCCCGGATCCGTGGAGATCCTGGCGGAGCGACGTCGAGAACGCGCAGCCCGAACTTCGTCGCCGAGTAGATGGCCAGTCGGGTGGAGGGGACCTTGCCGGCGATCGACGAGATCTAAACGAAGTGGCCACGCCGACGGTGAACCATTCCGGGCAACAGCTGGTGAGTCATCGGCATCGGCACACGCAGATTCACTTCGACTGCTCTGTCCAGCTCCTCCGGCRTGAAGTCCCCAAGCTTCCCGGTCGCGCCGCCCGTCATGTCCTGCCCAACCCTGCCACCCAAGACCCGTCGACCAGTCCGCAAAGGCTATATCCGTTGGTTGTTCGGCGATTGGACCTGTCACGGTGTCTCGAAATGCCACTGCCATCGTCTTGAGACACGCCCATCAGGTGTGGGACGAAGTTCGAGCCATCAAGAACGACCGCCAGACATCCGGATCACGCCGTTTTGCGCGTTCTCCGTAGTTCTGCTCCTAGCATTGGTCGTATGGAGGGCACGGCACGGTCCTCGTTACCGCTCGGAGATGTCCTGAACTCGAGGCGCCGGCAAACCTACGTTGGGCGCCAGGGTGAGCGTGAATTAGTCCGGGCGAGGCTGGAGTCGGCCGATCCGCGGTGGTCCGTGCTGTATTTGCACGGTCCGGGAGGAATCGGGAAGACCGCACTACTCGACGCGTTCGCGGAGATCGCGGCGGAGGCCGGCGCCTCGGTCGTCCGGCTCGACGGCCGTGACATCACCCCTACCCCCTCGGCTGTTCTCGAGGTGCTGCGCGACGCGGTCGCCGTGCGCGACTGCGCGATCGTGCGCGACGAGGAACGACTCTGCGTCCTCATCGACACCTATGAAGTTCTGGAGCCGATCGACGAGTGGATGCGCACCCAGTTACTGCCGCGGCTACCGGCGACGGCACTGACCTTCATCGCGTCCCGGACACCGCCGAGCCCACTGTGGCGGGCCGACGCGGCGTGGAGCGAGCTGCTGCGCGTGGTGTCCCTGCGCAACCTCACCCCGGAGGAGTGCCGCGAGTATCTGCGCGCGGTGGCGGTGCCGCCGCCTCTGCATGAGCGGATCTGCCAGGTCACACACGGACATCCTCTGGCGCTGGCACTGGTGGCCGATGTGGCATCGCGCGGCGGCGAGGTGGCCTCCGACCCGTTGACCCCCGACCTCATGGGGGTGCTGATGGAGCGGTTCATCGCGGTCGAGCCGAGCCCCCTGCACCGGAGGGCGCTCGAGGTGTGCGCCCTTGCCCGGGTGACCACCGAGACCATGCTGCGGGATGTCCTCGAGCTCGACGACGCGCACGAGGTGTTCGCGTGGCTGCGGCGGCTGTCGTTCGTCGACGCCGGCCCGGAGGGCCTGTTCCCGCACGACATGGCCCGCGATGTCATCGACGCGGATCTGCGATGGCGCGACCTCGACGCCTACACGCAGGTGTTCCACCGCGTGTGGCGGCATCTCCGTCGCCGGTTGACCTCATGTACCGGCCGCGAACAGCAGCGCCTGATCTTCGACCTGAAGTTCGTGTTCCGCAATCTGCCTGGGGTCTTGTCACCGGTGGACTGGCAGTCGTGGGGCCACCACTACCCGGAGCCCGCGTCCGCGGAGGACCGCGAGACGATCATCGAGTTGGCCCGCTCGCACGAGGGTGCCGAGTCGGCAACCATCGCGGCCGCCTGGTTCCGGTGTCAGCCCGCCGGGTTCTACATCGTGCGCCGCCCCGACGGCGCCCCGCGCGGATTCTTCGGCCTGATCGATCTGAGCGGCGCATCCGCCGACGACCTGGTTGCCGATCCCGGTGCCGCGGCGGCCTGGGCCTTCGCCCTCACGCAGTCGCCACCGCGGTACGGGGAGACGATCACCCAGACTCGGTTCATCATCGACGACGACGCCTACCAGGACCCGTCGCCCACGATGAACGCCATCCCGATCATCACCATGCAGCGGTACCTGTGTACCCCGAGGCTCTCCTGGGACTTCGTCACACTGGCCGAGCCGGACCGGTGGAACGAGTACTTCGCGGTCGCCGACCTTCCACGCGCCGTGGGCGCCGATTTCGAGGTCGGGGCGCGCAGTTACGGGCTGTTCGCGCACGACTTCCGCCGCGTCCCGGTCGACGCCTGGCTCGAACAGATCACCGAGCGTGCCTTGTCCGACAGCCCCGCCGAACGGCCGCGGCCGACACCGGAGTTGCTGGTGCTGTCCCAACCCGAGTTCGAGCAGGCGGTCCGGCAGGCGCTGCACGACTGGCACCGCCCCGATCGGCTCCGGCGCAACCCCTTGCTGCGCACCCGGGTGGTGTGCGATCGGGGCGGCGCCGAGCCGGCTGTCGCCGAACTCGACGGCGTGCTCCGCGACGCGGTGGACGCCCTGGCCGACAATCCCCGCGACGACAAGCTGCTGCGCGCGGTCGACCGGACCTATCGGCGCCCGGCAACCACCCAGGAGGCCGCCGCCGAGGTCCTCGGGTTGCCGTTCAGCACGTATCGGCGCCACCTCACCCAGGGCGTCGCGCAGGTCGTCGCGTGGTTGTGGGACCGCGAGGTCTACGGACACGAGCAGTGAACACCACTGAGCAGCATTCGGGCTGGTGACTGAGCACCGATTGCCCGCATCCTTCCTCGTAGTCGTCATCCATCACATCGAGGAGGCTCCCATGACAACTCAGATCGGTAACCGAGCGATCGTTGTCGGCGCCAGCATGGCCGGCCTACTCGCGGCCCGTGTGCTGTCCAAGGCGTATGCGCAGGTGACGGTGGTCGACCACGATCACCTCCCGAACACCGCGGAGCCGCGCCGCTGCGTTCCCCAAGCCTGGCACACCCACGTGCTGATCGAACGCGGTCAGCAAGTCCTGGAGGAGCTATTCCCCGGCTTCACCGACGACCTGGTCGCGCTGGGGGTGCCGACCCTGGACAACCTGCGCGATGTGAGGTGGTGTCTGAGCGGTTATAGGCTCCCGCAGCCGGAGAGCGGGATGACCGTCGTCAGCGCCAGCCGACCATTCCTGGAGGGCTATGTGCGAGCCAGGGTTAGCGAACTGCCCGGTATCACCCTCGTGGATCGCTGCGACGTCGCTGGCCTGACCACCACGCCCGACCGCCGCCGCGTTACCGGGATCCGGGTCCTTCGACGGGCGGACGGCAGCGCCAGCGAGATCCTCGACGCAGGCCTGGTAGTCGACGCGACCGGGCGGGGCTCACGTACCCCCACCTGGTTAGCAGAATTGGGTTTCGCAGCGCCGAAGGAGGAGAAGGTGCAGGTGGGCCTCGGCTACGCGACCCGGATCTACCGAGCCCCGGCCCCGGGGTTGGGTGATGATCTCGGGGTCGTGATCGGCCCGGCACCCGACAATCCGCGAGGCGGCGCGCTGCAGATGCTCGAGGGCAACCGCTTCCTGGTGACGCTGATGGGCATGCTCGGCGACTATCCGCCGACCGACCCGGACGGCTTTCTCGACTTCGCCCGGACCCTGCGGATCCCGGATCTCGGCGACGCGATCGACGGCGCGGAGCCGCTTGAGAAGATTCGGCCCTTCCGGTTCCCGGCGAGCGTCCGCCGGCGGTACGAGCGCCTGTCCCGATTCCCTACCGGGCTCCTGGTGACGGGAGACGGCCTGTGCAGCTTCAACCCGATCTACGCCCAAGGCATGACCGTCGCCGCCCTCGAGGCGATCATGCTGCGCCGTCACCTGCACCGCGGCACCGAACCTCACCCCCGTGCGTTCTTCCGCGACGTCGCGAAGGTGATCGACGTGCCGTGGGACATGTCGACCGGAGCGGACCTGGCATTCCCCCAAGTGATCGGAGCCCGAACCCCGAAGGTGCGGATCGGCAACGCCTACCTTCCGCGGTTGCACGCGGCCGCCGCGCACGATCCCGTGCTCGCTACCAAATTCATCCGCGTCGCGGCCCTGGTCGATCGCCCGGAGCGGCTGCTGGCCCCGGGCACCGTGCTGCGCGTCCTGCGCCAGCACCTGCCCCACCGCCCGACCCGTTCACCGGATCAGGCGACTCCCGATCGTGGGGTGAAGGCCTCATGACCTCCTACTGTCACGCCTACCACAGCGGATCCTCACAACAGGTTCGATGTCGGTGCGGACGGGCATGATGGCAGGCATGAGCGCGAACACCACCACCGCCGACCCCACCACCGGCGCGGACCTGCGCGCCGAGGCCGAGGGCCTGCTGCGTGAACTCGCCGGACCCGGGGCCCGCCTGCGGGAGGACCAGTGGACGGCGATCGAGGCGCTGGTCGTCCAGCGCCGGCGCGCACTGGTGGTCCAGCGGACCGGCTGGGGCAAGTCCGCCGTCTACTTCATCGCCGCCAAGCTGCTGCGCGCCCGCGGGCACGGACCGACCGTGATCGTCTCGCCGCTGCTCGCACTGATGCGCAACCAGGTGTCCTCGGCGGAGCGGGCCGGGGTCCGCGCGGCGACCATCAACTCCGGCAACGTCACGGAGTGGGACGAGATCCACCGCCAGATCGCCGACGGCGACGTCGACGTGCTGCTGGTCAGCCCCGAGCGACTGAACAACCCAGACTTCCGCGACCAGGTGCTGCCCTCGCTCGCCGCCGACGCCGGCCTCGTGGTGGTCGACGAGGCGCACTGCGTCTCCGACTGGGGCCACGACTTCCGTCCCGACTACCGCCGGATCCGGACCCTGATCGGCGAGCTCGGCGAGGGCATCCCGGTGCTGGCGACGACCGCGACGGCGAACGACCGGGTGGTCGCGGACGTCTCCGCCCAGCTCGGGGTCGGGGGTGCCGAGACGCTGGTGCTGCGCGGCGGTCTCGAACGCGAGTCGCTGCGGATGTCCGTGGTCCAGATCGACGAGGCCACCAAGCGCGCGGCGTGGCTCGGCCAGCAACTGAACCGGCTGCCCGGCTCCGGCATCATCTACACCCTCACGGTGTCCGCCGCACGAGACCTGGCCGGACTGCTCTCCGACCAGGGGCACGCCGTCGCCGCGTACACCGGGCAAACCGACCCGGCCGAGCGCGAGTCGCTAGAGGCCGACCTGCTCGGCAACCGGGTCAAGGCGCTCGTCGCGACCTCCGCGCTCGGCATGGGCTTCGACAAGCCGGACCTGGGGTTCGTGGTGCACCTCGGCGCACCGTCCTCGCCGATCTCCTACTACCAGCAGGTCGGTCGCGCCGGCCGCTCCACGGACAGCGCGGAGGTGGTGCTGCTCCCCGGCCACGAGGACGGGCAGATCTGGAGCTACTTCGCCAGCGTCGCGTTCCCCCGCGAGCACGTGGTGCGCCGGGTGATCGAGGTGCTCGACACCGAGCGGCCGCAGTCCACGCAGGCACTCGAGCCGCAGGTGGAGCTCAACCGGTCCCGGCTCGAGATGGTCCTCAAGGTCCTCGACGTGGACGGCGCGGTCCGCCGGGTCCGCGGCGGCTGGGTCGGCACCGGTCAGCCGTGGGAGTACGACGCGCCGCGCTACGAACGGCTCGAACAGGCCCGTGCGTCCGAGCAGCAGGCCATGGTCGACTACCAGCGCACCACCATGTGCCGGATGGAGTTCCTGCGCCGCCAACTCGACGACCCGGGCCTCACCGCGGAACCGCAGCCGTGCGGGCGGTGCGACAACTGTGCCGGTCCCACCCTCACCGCCGACGTCGACGAGCAGGCACTCTCGCAGGCCCGCGCCCGACTGGACCGCCCGGGCGTCGACCTGCTGCCACGCAAGCAGTGGCCGACCGGTCTCGCCAAGCTCGGGGTATCGCTGTCCGGCAAGATCACCGACGGTCCGCAGCCGGGTCGGGTGCTCGGCCGCCTCACCGACCTCGGCTGGGGCCAGCGGCTGCGGGCGCTGTTCGACGGACCCGACGGACCGGTCCCGGACGCGGTCGTCGACGCGTGCGTCAAGGTCCTGGCCGCCTGGGACTGGGACCAGCGGCCCACGTCGGTGCTGGCCATGGAGTCCGCAACCCGTCCGCAGCTGGTGGGCTCGCTCGCCCGCCGACTGGCCGAGGTGGGACGGCTCACCGACCTGGGCTCGCTCGCCCGGACACCGGGCCATCCCCCGGTGTCCGCGGCCAATTCCGCCTACCGGGTGGCGGGCCTTGCCGGGGCGTGGCTGGCACCGGATCTCGGTCAGCTGGACGGCCCGGTGCTGCTGCTCGACGACCTCACCGATACCGGCTGGACCTTGACGATGGCGGCGCGAGAACTGCGTGCCGCGGGCGCTCCGGCGGTCCTGCCGTTTGCCCTGGCGAGCGTCAACTGAGCACGCCGATGTGACCAGGCTCACACTGCTGCGCTCACCAGTGCCGACGCCGGGTTCTCGGGTGGGCCCGGCGGCAGGAAGCTGAAATCCGTTGGGCCCATTGTTACGTTCGTTTGACCAATGACGCCCGTTACAGAAAGTGCGACCCCAATTTCAGTTCCCCCCACGGGGACCCGACAACGACACGGCGCAAAGCGCCCCGACGAGCACGGCACAGTGCGCCCAGACCAACCCGGCGCGGTGCACCAAGAAGAGCCCGGCGCTGCGAGCCCGAACGACACGCCGACCCTGCGCCGGCCCGCAGTCTCCGACGCGGCCCGGCTGTGGGAGATCGCCCGCGACACCGAGGTCCTCGACCTGAACTCGAGCTACTCCTACCTGCTGTGGTGCAGGGACTTTGCGGAAACCTCCGTGGTGGCCGAGCACGACGGTCGGGTCGGGGGCTTCGTCACCGGATTCGTCCGGCCGACGGACCCGACGACCGTCTTCGTGTGGCAGGTTGCCGTCGACGACGCCCTGCGCGGCCGCGGCGTCGCCTCCGCGATGCTGAACTTCCTTCTCGATCACCTTGCACATCAAGGTGTCTCAACGCTGGAGACGACGATCAGTCCCGACAACACCGGATCGCAGGCGCTCTTCGCCTCGGTCGCGCGCAGTCGGTACACCAGCATCTCAACCCGTAAATTGTTCGACTCCAACGACTTTCCCGACCAGCACGAACCCGAAGAGCTTTACGTCATCGGCGACGACAGCAACAGAGGAGAGCAGTGAACACCCTCGAAGAGACCAACATCTTCGCCAGCCTGGAGTCCGAGGTCCGCAGCTACAGCAGGTCGTGGCCGGCGGTCTTCAGCTCCGCCTCCGGATCCTGGATCCGCTCCGAGGACGGCCGCGACTACCTCGACTTCTTTGCAGGCGCAGGCGCACTGAACTACGGACACAACAACCCGGTGATGAAGGAGGCGCTCCTCGACTACCTGATCGGCGACGGAATCACCCACGGCCTCGACATGAACACCGTCGCCAAGCGCCGGTTCCTCGAGACCTTCCAGCGCAACATCCTCGAACCCCGGGGCCTGGACTACAAGGTCCAGTTCCCCGGCCCCACCGGCACCAACGCCGTCGAGGCTGCCCTCAAGCTGGCCCGTAAGGTCACCGGCCGCGAGTCGATCATCAACTTCACCAATGCCTTTCACGGAATGACCCTCGGGTCACTCTCGGTCACCGGCAACTCGATGAAGCGGGCCGGGGCCGGCGTCCCGCTGGTCCACGCCACCCCGATGCCGTTCGACAACTACTTCAACGGCGTCACCGAGGACTTCCACTGGTTCGAGCGGGTCCTCGACGACGCCGGCAGCGGACTCAACCGACCCGCCGCCGTGATCGTCGAGACGGTCCAGGGCGAGGGTGGCGTCAACGTGGCCCGGCCCGAGTGGCTGCGGGCGCTCGCCGACCTGTGCTCGAGCCGCGGGATCCTGCTGATCGTCGACGACGTGCAGATGGGCTGCGGCCGCACCGGTCCGTTCTTCTCGTTCGAGGTCGCCGGCATCACCCCCGACATCGTGACGCTGTCGAAGTCGATCGGCGGCTACGGCCTGCCGATGGCGCTGACCCTGATGCGGCCCGAACTCGACGTCTGGGCCCCGGGCGAGCACAACGGCACCTTCCGCGGCAACAACCCCGCCTTCGTCACGGCGACCGCGGCGCTCGACCACTACTGGTCCGACGACGCGCTCAGCCGCTCGACCGCCGCCAAGGGCAAGCGCATCCACGAGATCTTCGCGAACCTGTCGGACCGCTTCGCCGGGGTGTCCACCCGCGGGCGTGGCATGGTGCAGGGCCTGGTCTTCGACGACCCGGGGCACGCGGTCAAGGTCTGCGGGCTCGCCTACGACGAGGGCCTGCTCGCCGAGACCTCCGGGCCGTCCGACGAGGTGGTCAAGCTGCTGCCGCCGCTGACCGTCACCGACGCCGAGCTCGACCACGGACTGAGCATTCTCGCCGAGGCCACCGCCAAGGTCTGCGCCTGAACCGCGAAGGAGCAACCCCATGATCGTGCGCACCACCGAAGAGATCACCGGCACCGACCGGGACGTCACCAGCGCCGACGGCAACTGGCGCAGCAAGCGCATCGTCCTCGGCGGGGACGGCGTCGGTTTCTCGTTCCACGAGACCACCATCCGCGCCGGTTCGGTCAACGAGTTCCACTACGCCAACCACGTCGAGGCGGTCTGGCTGATCGAGGGCGACGGCATCCTCACCGACCTCGACAACGGCGAGGTCCACGAGCTGCGTCCCGGCTCGATGTACCTGCTCGACGGCCACGAGCGGCACCGGGTCGAGCCGGTCACCCAGATGCGGATGCTGTGCGTCTTCAACCCCCCGGTCACCGGCCGCGAGGTGCACGACGAGAACGGGGTGTACCCGCTGGTCGAGGTGCCGAGCCGGGTCTGACGCCACGGGCCCGGGAACTCGGCAGCGAGCTCGGCCCCGGGAACTCGGCGGCGAGCTCGGCCCCGGGAACTCGGCGGCGAACTTGGCCCCGGGAACTCGGCGGAGAGCTTGGCCCGGGAACTCGGCGGCGAGCTTGGCCCCGGCGACCGCACGGGCATGCCCACCCGGGACACGGCTAACCTGGTGGGCATGTCCGTTTCGGCCCTGGAATCCGAGACCGGGTTCGCCCGGCTCGCCGCACTGGTGGACGGCCGGCGGGTGGTCGCGTTGACCGGCGCCGGCATGTCCACCGACTCGGGAATTCCCGACTACCGCGGCCCGGACTCGCCACCGCGGAACCCGATGACGTACCAGCAGTTCATGGGCGACGCCGCGTTCCGGCGGCACTACTGGGCACGCAACCACCTGGGCTGGCGGTTCATGGACGCCACCGTGCCCAACGTCGGCCACCGCGCACTCGCCGCCCTCGAGCGGTCCGGGACGGTCACCGGGGTGCTCACCCAGAACGTGGACCTGCTGCACACCAAGGCCGGCAGCCGCGCGGTCGTCGACCTGCACGGCAGCTACGCGCAGGTGCGCTGCATGACCTGCGAGCACCGGGTCTCCCGCATCTCGCTGGCCGAGCGGCTCACCGCGGCCAACCCCGGCTTCGCCGAATCCGTCTCCGCGGCAACGGGAGTCGAGATCGCCCCGGACGCCGACGCGGTGATCGAGGAGACCGCGCACTTCCGGGTGGTGGACTGCGACCGCTGCGGCGGCATCCTCAAACCAGACATCGTGTACTTCGGCGAGAGCGTGCCGAAGCCACGGGTGGCGGCGGCCTACGCGATGGTCGACGCCGCCGACCTGGTGCTGGTACTCGGCTCGTCGCTGACCGTGATGTCCGGGCTGCGGTTCGTCCGGCACGCGGCCAAGCACGGCACACCGGTCGCGATCGTGAACCGGGGCGCCACCCGTGGCGACGAATTCGCCACGGTCAAACTGGATGCCGGGTGCTCGCAGACCCTCACCGCCCTGGGCGCCCATCCGTAGACTCAGGGCATGTCGAAGTTCAGCGACAAGGTGAAATCGCTCTTCAGCAGACGCAAGCCTGTCACCCCCGAGGATGCCGCCGACATCTCCGAATGGGTGAACGAGGGCGGCGCACTGCACCCCGAAGGACCACCCAAGGTCATCGGCGACCCGCAGGACAAGCCGCCGAAGGCCCCTGACCGCTAGAGCGGCACCAGGTCGTCCGCGTGCACGACCGGACGCTGCAACTCCGACGGCAGCTCCAGGGTGGACCGGCCGAGCATCTCGCCGAGCTCGTCGAAGTCGTACGCCACTACCCCGCGCGCCACCGGGACGGCGTCCGGACCGACCAGCGACACCACGTCGCCGCCGTGGAACCGCCCGACCACACCGGTGATGCCGGCGGGCAACAGCGAGCGCCGCCGGTCCACCACGGCCCGGACCGCACCCGCGTCCAGCTCCAGCGCGCCCTGGGTGTCGGCCGCGTGCCGCACCCAGAACTTGCGCGCCGACATCCGATTCGGCCGTGCCGCGAACGCCGTGCCGACGCCCGCGGTGGTCAGTGCCGCCGCGGCATCGGTGGCGGCGGCGAGTAGCACCGGCACCCCCGAGTCCGCCGCGAGCCGGGCCGCGGACAGCTTCGAGGCCATGCCGCCGGTGCCGAGCGCTCCCCCAGATCCCGCGACCACGCCGTCGAGGTCCTCGGGGCTGGTCACCTCCGGGATCAGGGTGGCGCCGCCGCGACGAGGGTCACCGTCGTAGAGCCCGTCGACGTCCGAGAGCAGCACCAGCGCGTCGGCCTGCACCAGGTGCGCGACCATCGCGGCCAGCCGGTCGTTGTCGCCGAACCGCAGCTCGGTGGTCGCCACTGTGTCGTTCTCGTTCACTATCGCCACCGCGTGCAGCACCCGCAGCCGGTCCAGGGTCCGCTGCGCGTTGCGGTGCTGGGTGCGTCGGGCCAGGTCGTCGGCGGTGAGCAGCACCTGCCCGACCGTGCGCCCGTACCGCCCGAAGGAGGTCCCCCAGGCATGCGCCAGGGCCAACTGGCCGACGCTGGCCGCGGCCTGCTTGGTGGCCAGGTCCCGCGGCCGCTTGGACAGTCCCAGCGGGGCGATGCCCGCGCCCACCGCACCCGAGGAGACCACCACGACGTCGGAGCCGGCGCGCATCCGCGCCTCGATCGCGTCCGCGAGGGTGTCGAGTGCCGCGTGGTCGAGCCCCTCCTCGAGGCTGGTCAGCGCCGAGGACCCGATCTTCACGACGATGCTGCGCGCCGTGGCGATCGCCGACCTGGTGTCCGATGCGGCCGCGGTCGCCGTCACTGTTCTTCGGGGTCCAGGCCCTCGAGCCCACGCCGGATCCGGTGCGCATGCTTGCGCTCGGACGCGCCGATGCGCTCCACCTGGTCGAGCCGCGCGTCGGTGCCGCGGCCGGTGCGGGTCAGGTCGACGCCCGCCGGGGTCTGCGGCTCCCAGTCGAAGCTCACGTCCCCGATGGTCACCGAGCAGCCCGGCTGCGCACCGTGCTTGACCAGCGCGGCCTCCACGCCGAGCCGGGCAAGCCGGTCCGCGAGGTAGCCGACGGCCTCGTCGTTGTCGAACGCGGTCTGACGAACCCAGCGTTCCGGCCGGATTCCGCGCACGATGAATCCACCGGGCGACTCGGGGTCCGCGATCACGGTGAAGTCGGCCTGGTTGGCCGCCACCGGACGGAGGATCTGGCGCTTCGGCTCCGGCTTCGGATGCGCCTCGCGGTAGTCCGCAACCATCTTGGCAAGCGCAAAGGTCAACGGGCGCAAGCCGTCCCGGCTGACGGCCGAGATGGTGAAGACCGGCCAACCACGCTTCTCGAAGTCGGGGGTGACCATCTCGGCCAGTTCCGCCGCCTCGGGCACGTCGGCCTTGTTGAGGATCACGATTCGCGGCCGGTTGGCGAGGTCACCGAGGCTGACGTCCTCCGACAGGGCCGGCTTGTACGCCGCCAGCTCCGCCTCGAGGGCATCGACGTCGGAGACCGGGTCGCGGCCGGGCTCGAGGGTCGCGCAGTCCACCACATGGGCGAGCACCGCGGTGCGCTCGATGTGCCGCAGGAAGTCCAGGCCCAGGCCACGGCCCTCGCTGGCGCCGGGGATCAGGCCGGGGACGTCGGCGATGGTGAAGGTGGTGTCGCCGCTGGACACCACGCCCAGGTTCGGACGCAGCGTGGTGAACGGGTAGTCGGCGATCTTCGGCTTGGCGGCCGAGAGCACGGACACCAGCGACGACTTGCCCGCGGACGGGAAGCCGACCAGGCCGACGTCGGCGACCGACTTGAGCTCCAGGACGAGGTCGCGTTCGACACCGTCCTCGCCGAGCAGCGCGAAACCGGGCGCCTTGCGGGCCCGCGAGGAGAGCGCGGCGTTGCCGAGCCCACCACGGCCGCCGGGCGCGGCGGCGAAGCGGGTGCCGGCACCGATGAGGTCGGCGATGACATTGCCCTCGCTGTCCAGCACGACGGTGCCGTCGGGCACCCGCAGGATCAGGTCCTCGCCGTTGGCGCCCTCACGGTTGCTGCCGGCGCCCTGCTTGCCGTTGCCGGCCTTGGCGTGGGGATGGAAGTGGAAGTCCAGCAGCGTGTGCACGTTGGGGTCGACCTCGAGCACGACGTCACCGCCACGGCCTCCGTTACCACCGTCTGGTCCGCCTAGCGGCTTGAACTTCTCGCGGTGAACGGAGGCGCAGCCATTGCCGCCATTTCCGGCGCTGACGTGCAGCACCACGCGGTCAATGAATCGGGACATGACTGCCGGATCCTTCCTCAGTCTGTAAATAACAGTAGGGGCGGGCTGGGTATGAGACCCTGGCCCRCCCCTACTGGGAGCTTAGCGTCACTCCGCGACATCAGTCGCGAGGCGATATTCGCAGCAGAATCAGGCCTCTGCCGCGGCCGGAACGATGTTGACGGTCTTGCGGCCACGCTTGGTGCCGAACTCGACCGCACCCGCGGAGAGCGCGAACAGCGTGTCGTCGCCGCCACGTCCGACGTTCACGCCGGGGTGGAAGTGGGTTCCGCGCTGACGCACCAGGATCTCGCCGGCGCTGACGGACTGACCGCCGAAGCGCTTCACGCCGAGTCGCTGTGCGTTCGAATCGCGACCGTTACGGGAGCTGGATGCACCCTTCTTATGTGCCATGTTGTTGACCCTCCTCGGGCAAACTAAGTCTAGAAGAACTAGTTGTTGATACCGGTGACCTTGAGGACCGTCAGCTTCTGACGGTGACCCTGGCGCTTGTGGTAGCCGGTCTTGTTCTTGAACTTGTGGATGCGGATCTTCGGACCCTTGGTGTGCTCGACGACCTCGCCGGTGACCGTGACCTTGGCCAGCTTGTCGGCGTCGGTGGTCAGCTCGGATCCGTCGACGACGAGGACCGGGGCCAGCGAGACAGAAGTGCCGGGCTCACCCTCGATCTTCTCGACCTTGACGAGGTCACCAACAGCGACCTTGTACTGCTTTCCGCCGGTCTTGACGATCGCGTACGTTGCCATCGGAGGGCTACCCCTTGCTTCTTCGAACGTGCTCGCGCGGCTTGAGCCGAGCGACTGGTCTGGTGTGCTTGCTACCTCAGGCGCGCCCGCCGCTGCCCTGTTGGGCGCAGCCGAGCGATATCGCCGAGTAGCGACCGGTCAAGATTACGGGATGGCGGCGGCCAGGGTCAAACTGGCTCCGCCACCCCGAACTCGTCCGGCCTACGCGTCCGTCGGCGGACCCGCGGGACGGGCCGACGCACGGCGACGGGGACGGCGCGCGGGCGCCTTGACCTCGCCGTCGGACTTCACAGGTGCGGCGGCCTCGGGCTCCGCGACAACCGGCTCGACGACGGGCTCGACGACCGTCTCGACGACGGGCTCGGCGACAACCGGCGCCTCGACGACGGACGCCGCGACCGGCTCCGGCGTCGGGACCACCAGCACCGCAACGGCATCCGACTCCTCGGCCACCGGGGCCGCAGCGGACCGGCTGGACCGCCGCGAACGACGACGTCCCCGCGTGGGCGCGGCGACCTCGGCCGCCGGCGTCTCGGCGACCCCTGCCTCGGCAACCTCGGACTCGGCGACCTCAGCCACGACCTCGACAACCGGGGCCTCGACAACCGGGGCCTCGAGCACTGCGACCTCTGCCACCACGGGCGCCTCGTCGACCTTCAAGGCACCGGCCTCGGCCGCCTCCTCGGCGGCCTTCGGCTCGGCCTCATGACCCTGCTCGGCCTCATGGCCCTGCTCGTCGTCGTGGTGGTGCGAGGCCATCGCCAGCGCGACCGGATGCGCACGCTTGACCGTCGCGTCCACGTCGTGCACGTCCTCGTGACCGTTCTTGGCCTCCGGCGCCTCGGGCTGCGTGGCCGCCTTCTCGCCGCGTCCACGCCGCTTACGGCTGCCGGACTCGCCCTTCGACGCAGCGGCCCGCGAGCCGTCGTCGCCGGACTTCTCCTCGATCGGGTCGGCGTGGACGATGATGCCGCGGCCGTGGCAGTGCTCACAGGTGGTGGAGAACGCCTCGACCAGCCCCGTGCCCAGCTTCTTGCGGGTCATCTGGACCAGGCCGAGCGAGGTGACCTCGGAGACCTGATGACGCGTCCGGTCGCGACCGAGCGCCTCGGTGAGCCGGCGCAGGACCAGGTCCCGGTTCGACTCGAGCACCATGTCGATGAAGTCGACGACGATCATGCCGCCGATGTCGCGCAGGCGCATCTGCCGCACGATCTCCTCGGCCGCCTCCAGGTTGTTCCGGGTGACGGTCTCCTCGAGGTTGCCGCCGGCGCCGGTGAACTTGCCGGTGTTGACGTCGACCACGGTCATCGCCTCGGTGCGGTCGATCACCAGGGTGCCGCCCGAGGGCAGCCACACCTTGCGGTCGAGTGCCTTGGCGAGCTGCTCGTCGATCCGCTTGACCTCGAACACGTCGGGTCCGCCGGCGGACGGCGAGTAGCGCTCGACCCGCGGCAGCAGGTCGGGTGCCACGGCAGCGATGTAGTTCTGCACCGTCGACCAGGACTTCTCGCCCTCGATGACGATCTTGGCGAAGTCCTCGTTGAACAGGTCACGGACGACCTTGACCAGCATGTCCGGCTCTTCGTACAGCGCCTTCGGGCTGCTCGACTTGCTCTTGTCCGCGTCGGCGGCCTGCTTCTCGATGTCGGCCCACTGGCTCTGCAGCCGGGTGACGTCACGCGCGAGCTCTTCCGCACTGACCCCCTCGGAGGCGGTGCGGATGATGACGCCTGCCTCCGGCGGCACGATCTCGCGCAGGATCTCCTTGAGACGCTTGCGCTCGGTGTCGGGCAGCTTGCGGCTGATGCCGGTGGAGCTGCCGCCGGGCACGTACACGAGGAAGCGGCCGGCCAGCGAGATCTGGGTGGTCAGGCGGGCACCCTTGTGGCCGACCGGGTCCTTGCTGACCTGGACGAGCACCTGGTCGCCCGGACGCAGCGCCTGCTCGATCTTGCGGCTGTTGCCGCCGAGGCCGGCGGCCTCCCAGTTGACCTCGCCGGCGTACAGCACACCGTTGCGGCCGCGGCCGATGTCGATGAACGCGGCCTCCATGGAGGGCAGCACGTTCTGGACGCGGCCGAGGTAGACGTTGCCGACCATCGACGCGGACGCCGAACTGGTGACGAAGTGCTCGACGAGGATGCCGTCCTCAAGGACCGCGACCTGGGTCAGTCCGGACTGGTGCCCGGCGCCGGTCTTCTCGCGGACCACCATCACCCGGTCGACGGACTCACGGCGGGCCAGGAACTCGGACTCGGTCAGGATCGGCGGCCGACGACGGCCGGCGTCGCGACCGTCGCGGCGACGCTGACGCTTCGCCTCGAGCCGGGTGGAGCCGGAAATGCCCTGGACCTCGTCCTTGACGCGGGCCTTGGTACGCGGCTCGCGCTCGTGCACGACCGTGGCGACGCCGTCTTCCTCGGATCCGGCCTCGGCGCCCTCACCGCTGCCCTTGCGGCGGCGGCGGCGACGGCGGCGACGGCTCGAACCGTCTCCGGCCTCCTCGGCCTCCTCCGCCTCGCCTGCCTCGGACTCCGGCTCCGCGACCTCGGCAGCTGCCTCGGTCTCGACTGCTGCGACCTCGGTGCGCTCGTCGGTCGTCGCCTCCTCGGCGGACTCCTCCTCGGTCGTCGACTGCTCGTCGCCGCCCTGCTCGCCACGGCCACGGCCACGGCCACGACGGCCACGACGGCGACGACGGCTCTGCGCGTCGCCCTCCTCGTCGGACTCGGCGGCGTGCTGATCCTCGACCACGGTGGTGTCGGCCGCGGGGGCCTCGACTGCGGCGGTGTCCTCCTCGGTCGGCGCTGCGGCCTCGACCTCGGCGACCGACGTCGACGGCTCGACGGTGGTGACCTCGATGGGAGCGTTCTCGTCCGGTGCCGCGGCCTCGCGGCGGGCACGGCGTCGACGCGGGGCGGGCTCCGCCTCGGGCTGCAGGAACAGCGGCGCCTGGAACACAGGCGCGCTCTCGGCTGCGGCCGGCACGTGCGCATGCGGCTTGTCGAGGTTCGTGAACAGTCCTTGCTGGGCCTCGGCCGCGGGGGCCGCGACCTCGGGAACCTCGGCGGCCGGGACCTCGGCAACGGGCGCCTCGGTCTGGGGTGCCTCGGTCTGGGGTGCCTCGGCCTTCGCCGCCTTGGCCCGGGAGGCCCGACGCCTGGGCGCCTTGGCCTTGGGCTCCTCGGCAACCGGGGCCTCGACCTCGACGGCCGGGGTCTCGACCGCCGCGACCTCGGTCGACGGGGCTGCCGTCTCCGCGGCGCCGCTCAGCGCCGCGTGAACCTGCTCGGCGAGCGAACGATCGACGCTGGACTGCGCGCTGCGCAGCTCCGAGCCGAGCTCGGCGACCTGGGCAAGCACCTGCTTGCTGGTCACACCGAGCAGTTTCGCCAGTGCGTGCACCCGGATCTTGTCCGGGAAGGTCGGTGCCGCATCTGCTGCGGCGGAAGTCTGTGATTCGAGCGGCGCTTTGTCGGCCACGTAAGTCTCCTCGGGCCCCCGGGCGCGTCCACCTTGACTTTCCGGGTGTGACGCGGCCACGCGAGGGCACTGCTATGTGTACCCACGACGGTGGACGTGGGATTGTCTGGTTCTCGCCCCGCGCGGTTGGCAGTGAACCGTTGGTCACTGCCAGTTCGTGCGACGCCTGGCTGGATGGCGGTGCTCCGTGATCCGCGCGCCTGATCATCCAGCGTGCCGTGGGTGTGCGGGGTGTCCGCACACCGTGGCAGCGATGAGGGCATCGAACCGTGGTGTCATCCGGTCGGACCCGCGTGTTGCAAATGTGAGTCCGACCGATACCAGTATCCCACACCGCAACGACCGGCCGCGCCAAGGCGCACCGGCGGGGCCCGCCTCGCCGGACCACCCGGTCGGCCCGGTGTGACTGCCGTGGCGTTTGGATGACACGACCCGAGGTTGGGTGCGGGGTACCAGTTCGCCCCGCCGGCTGTCACCGACGGGGCGAGAAGGGGGTGTACGAAAAGGAAGCTAGCCGCGGGCCAGGTGCGGGAACCAGAGCGCGATCTCCCGCTCGGCCGACTCGACGGAGTCGGAGCCGTGCACCAGGTTCTGCTGGCCGTCCAATGCCAGGTCGGCGCGGATGGAACCGGGGACGGCCTTCTCGACCGGGTCGGTACCGCCCGCGAGCTGCCGGAACGCCGCGATCGCCCGCGGACCCTCGAGCACCGCGGCGACGAGCGGCCCGGAGGTGATGAACTCCAGCAGTCCCGGGTAGAAGGGCCTGCCCTCGTGCTCGGCGTAGTGCGTCGCGGCGATCGCCTCGTCCGCGGTCTTGAGCTCGAGGGCTGTGATGGACAGCCCCTTGCGCTCGACACGGCCGAGGATCTCGCCGACGAAACGCCGGGCCACTCCGTCGGGCTTGATCAGTACCAGGGTCCGCTCAGTCACAACACTCAGCCTAGAACGTCAGTCCCGTTGACCCGGAAGCAGTCCCTGTTCCATCCGGTCCACGATGTYGCGGCGCAGGTACAGCAGGTACGCCCAGACCGACGAGAACACCAGTCCCATCACGCCGATCGAGATGTGCACGGCGAAGCCGGCCACCAGCGCGACCTGCAGCACGATGTTGAACGCCATCCCCCACGACCGGCCCTGCACGCCCGCCCCGAGGATCATCAGCAGCGCGAGCACGACGAGGTAGGTGCCGCTGGCCGCGGTCAGTCCCCCGCCGACGGTCGCGACCACCGGGATCGCCAGCAGCACAACGATTGCCTCCAGGATCAGCGTGCCCGCGCAGACCCCGCGGAAGCTCTTCCACGGGTCCTTCGTCGGCGGCTTGAAGCCCGTCCCCTCAGCTGGCGCATGTCCCTCGACGTGCGGTTGCCCCTCGCCGCCCCCTTCGGGTGCGGTCGAGTTGTCAGGTGTGCTCACGCCGGTTCCTTTCCGAACAGGGTGCGGGCCATGCCCGCGGTGACGACGGATCCGGTGACCACGACGCCGGCGCCGGAGACGGACTCACCGGGTTCGGCGACCTCCTCGGCCAGCTCGATGGCGGTCTCGAGCGCGTCGGGCAGCGTCGACGCCACCACCACCCGCTCGTCGCCGAACCGCGCGACCGCGAGGTTCGCCAACTCCTCGACGTCCATCCCGCGCGGCGAGCCGTTGTGGGTGACGACGATCTCGTCGAAGACGGGCTCGAACGCGGTCAGCAGACCCTCGACGTCCTTGTCCGCCATCACCGCGACGACGCCGACGAGCTTGCGGAAGTCGAACTCGTCGGCCAGCGCGGCGGCCAGCGCGCGAGCGCCGTCCGGGTTGTGCGCGGCGTCGAGGAACACCGTCGGTGCGCTGCGGACACGCTCGAGTCGACCCGGATTCGTCAGGGAGGCAAAGCCTTCCCGGACCGCGTCGACGTCGAGCTGGCGGTCCGCACCCGCCCCGAAGAACGCCTCCACCGCGGCCAGCGCCAGCGCGGCGTTGCGGGCCTGGTGCTCGCCGTGCATGGGCAGGAAGATGTCGGTGTACACGCCGCCGAGGCCCTGCAGTTCGAGCTGCTGGCCGCCGACCGCGATCCGGCGGGCGAGCACCCGGAACTCCGAGTTCTCGCGCGCCACCGCGGCATCGGCCTCGACCGCGCGCCGCAGCAGCACCTCCGCGACCTCCGGGGTCTGCTCGGCGAGGATCGCGACGGTGTCGCGGGGCACCAGCGACTCCGGCGCCTTCTTGATGATCCCGGCCTTCTCCGCCGCGATGCCGGCGAGGTCGCTGCCGAGGAACTCGACGTGGTCGAGGCTGATCGGGGTGATCACCGCGACCTGACCGTCGATCACGTTGGTGGCGTCCCACTTCCCGCCGAGCCCGACCTCGATGACCGCGACGTCGACCGGGGCCTCGGCGAAGGCCGCGAACGCCATCGCGGTGAGCACCTCGAACTTGCTCATCGCCGGCCCACCCGCCGCCTGCGACTGGGCGTCGACCATGCCGATGTACGGCTCGAGCTCCCGGTAGGTGTCGACGTAGAGCCGCGGCGAGATGGGCTTGCCGTCGATGCTGATGCGCTCGGTGGCGATCTGCAGGTGCGGGCTGGTGGTCCGGCCCACCCGCCGGTGCATCCGGGTGAGCAGCGCGTCGATCATCCGGGTCACCGACGTCTTGCCGTTGGTGCCGGCGACGTGGATCGCCGGGTAGCCGTGCTGCGGCGACCCCAGCAGGTCCATCAGGGCAGCGATCCGGGTGAGCGACGGCTCGATCTTCGTCTCGGGCCAACGCTTGTCGAGTTCGGCCTCGACCTGCGCGAGCTCCGCGAGGTCCACCGCCGCGGACTCGGAGCCGGGCATGCTCACGCCTTCCCCAGATCCTCGAGCCGGGCGGTGATCCGCGCGACTTCCTCGGTGGCGAAGCTCTGGCGCCCGCGGATCTTGTCGACGACGGCGTCGGGCGCCTTCGCCAGGAAGGCCTCGTTGCCGAGCTTCGCGGCGGTGCCGGCCAGCTCCTTCTCCGCGGCCGCCAGGTCCTTCTCGAGCCGCTTGCGCTCGGCGACCAGGTCGACGGTGCCGGAGGTGTCGAGCTCGACGGTGACGGTGCCCGCGCTCAGCCGGACCTCGAG